>NZ_WHJF01000086.1:0-30529 GCF_011682185.1 Massilia genomosp. 1 | reverse complement strand
CCCGCTCCCGGAAACGATGTCAAAAGTACAGCACAAGAACGAACCCTAAAAACCCCACTACAACGCTCAAGATCACGACATACTTTGTTCAAAAACACACCCGACAAGTAGTCTGACACAGGGGGGCCCTGACCCTGCCGCTGCGCGAAAACGATGTCTACCTGCTTGAACTACGCGCCGGAAAATAGACCCAAACAGATGGCCTGTGGTGTTGGCATATTTGTCACATTCAAGCCTGCCGATGGGCTGCACTGCCCACCTTGTGCGCCAACCGTGCAACCTCCGCGCGCAGTGCGACCGGCCGCAGCACCTCCCAACCGCCTTCCGCGCAACAATGCAATGAGCAATTTCATTGCCTCATTGGATAGAGAGAAAGCGTTGACCACTATTCTGTCTTGGTAATATATTTTGCTAAGATGGATGACTGGCGCAATTCCATTGCCCGGTGCGGCACATCCTGGCGTCCGCTCCCAAGCCTCACCTTCCCGGCCATGCCCACGATCATCCATCATGGCGGCCTTTTCACAGCAAGCAACGACGATTCAACACATGACACACGATTCCAACCTTGTCGGCCAGCTCGACGCCGCCGAAGATACCTACAAGCGCAGCCGCCTGCGCACCATGCAGCGCGTGGCGCTCGGCCTGCTGCTGGCCGCTGCCGTGCTGTTTGCCATCGCCCGCTCGCAGCACGGGCAACATCCGGCCTGGGCTTACCTGGAAGCATTCGCCGAAGCCGCGATGATCGGTGCGATCGCCGACTGGTTTGCCGTCGTCGCCCTGTTCCGCCATCCGCTCGGCATTCCGCTGTGGCATACCGCAATCATCCCGAACAACAAGGCAAGCATCGGCGCCAACCTGGGCAGCTTCGTGGAAAACCACTTCGTGACCGAGGAAGGCGTGGCCGAGCGCATCCGGCAAGCCGACCTGGCCGGCCGCGCGGGCGCATGGCTGTGCGACCCGCTCAATGCCGCGCAAGTAAGCCAGGCGCTGGCCGGCGTGCTGGTGCAAGTGCTCGACAAGGTGGACGACGAGAAGATGCGCACCCGTATCGCCGACCTTGCCAGCGCCGAGCTGGGCAAGCTCGATCTGTCGGGCATGGCCGGCGGCTTTCTCGACACCATGATCGGCAAAGGCGCGCCACAGGCCCTGCTCGATCCGCTGCTGGAAAAGCTGATCACCTGGCTGGGCGACGACGCCAACCATGAAACCGTCGGTGAATTCATGCTGCGTTGCTTCGCGATCGAGAACGCGATGGTCAAGTCGATGGTGATCGGCTATGCGCCCAAAGTCATCGGCTCGCTGCGCGAACAGGCCATCGACGTACGCATGAATCGCGAGCATCCGCTGCGCGGCCGGATCGACAGCTGGCTGGCCGACAGTGCCCTGCGGCTCAAGGCCGATCCCGAGTGGAAGGAATCGGTGGCGCGTTACCAGGCCGATGCCCTGCGCAGCGCGGAACTGCAGGCCACGCTGGGCGCAATCTGGGATACGCTGCGGCAGCGGGTGAAAGCCGATCTGCAGGGCGCCGATCCCGTGATCGCCGCAACGATGCGTCACATCGTGCAGGAATGCGGGCGCGTGCTGGGCGCCGACCCGGCCGTGCGCAGCTGGCTCAACAGCGCGATCGAGACGGGCAGTGCCGCCCTGGTGCAGCGCTACCGCGGCGACGTGGGCAAGTTCATCGAGCAGCAACTGGCCAAGTGGTCGAAAGAGGAAATGAGCACGCGCATCGAGCTGGCCATCGGGCGCGACCTGCAATTCATCCGGATTAACGGTACGCTGGTGGGCGGGCTGGTGGGGCTGCTGATCCACGCCGTCGCAGGCGCGGTGTAAGCCCATCCCCGCGACCACGGAAGGACCATGCTTTATCGCCGAAAACAACGATCAAGAGTTCGATCTTGAGGAGATCCATCGCACCTGGCCGGAAGCGCCGGTGATCGATGCATCGCCCCGAACACGCGCGCTACGGTTTTTCGGCGTTCTCGACCGGCGGTTTTTTTGCCGGCTTTAACCTGGCGCGCTCGCGCCGTTTCTTTTCGATGTCGACCACCGATTCGAACTTGCGTCCCTCGCGCCGCATTTTTTCCATTTCCATCGCCGCTTCCTGCGCTTCGACCGGGATCCTCGGTTTATACAAGGGAATCACGCCATAGCCCTTGCCATCGTTATCAATCCACATCGGCCAGCGCTTGAAGAACGCGCCGGTGGTGCCGACCGCGGTCACGATGACCATCAAGGCAGTCCACTTCCCCATCAACAGTCCCTGGCGCTGCGCCCACAACACGGTCCTTTCGCCGCCGGCCTTTTTCAGCCAGCGCGTACTGAGCCACTTCGCAAGGAACCATCCGAGCACGGTAAACGGAATCGTCATCAGCCCCATTTCCCACACAATCCCGGAGTTGCCCGGCGGGTAAATCAAGCGCTGCGTATCGGCCGACAACAGGTCGATGCGCTTGTCGCGCTCGATATAGGCAATGGCCGCAAACGAAAACGGGATCGACAAGATGATCAACGCGATGAAACTCCGGAAACGCGACCAGTTCAGCGCGACTGAAATCGTTGTCTTGAGGTTTTCCAGGGTCTGCTGGACGTAGGCTTCGGAAACCGAGCGGCTCACGCGTTCCACCACCGCGTTGGGAGCGAGCCCTTCCGACGTCGCATCGATCACCATCTGGTTTACTTCCGACTCCATGAATGGCGCGATCGCTTTGCCGGCTGAACGATAAAACCACGGCGACCAGCGCGCGCGGCCGGCGCTGACGTCCGCGAGGGCTTTAAAGTCGCTTTCCAGCAATGCTTCCAACACCCCGCCGGCGTCGAATATCTGTGGATCGGCGCCGAACATCACCCAATGCGATGTGACGCCGCGCACATCGATCGACAGTTCGCAAAACGGCATGGTGCATTGATACACAAACTCCACCGCCGACTTTTCGCGGAACACATTCACATGTTCCAGGGCGATCTCGCCGTGACTGGCCAGGCTGGCAAATCCGACTTTGCACAGGGCCGCATGCACATAATCGGGCGTGCCTTCGGGATAGCGGCCCGAGAAACCCGGATTGGTATAGGTCACTGTCGAGGTGACTTTGGTCAGGTAGCCATGCCCGGAACAGCCGGTGCAGGTCACTTCGCCCGACCCACCGCAGTTGCCGCACCGGTTTTGCCCGGACCCGCCGCAGTGAAAACACGTGACCCGGCCGCCAGAACAGGAACCGCACGAGCGATGCTGCGTTTCGGAGCGGCTATGGCCGTTGTAGTCGGTCACGGTTCGATGCTGGACAACCGTGCCGGAACCGCCGCAGCTCGAGCAGCTGACGCGCCCGGAACCCGAGCAGCCCCCGCACCGGACCTGGCCCGCGCCGGAGCAGCGCTCGCAGCATACCCTGCCCCGGCCATTGCATCCATTGCAGGTATACGTATGGAACAGGCGCCGCGGATGGGTGCGAAGGCGGGTGCGGGCGGAAATCGCCGCGTAGGCCTGGTTCCTGACCGACTGCACCAGGCTATCCATCGTCTCGGGACGCGTCAATTCCGCGCGCCCCTGCACTGCGGCTTGCTCCTGGTACCACTTCCAGTCGGCCGTGCCAAAATCGCCCTGGCCCGGGTGGTGGACCCCATGATGGTCAGTGGACTCGGAACAGACCTCCAGTTCGTGCCGGATCGTGACTGTGAATTGACGCACGACAGGGCGCGCGTCGCGCACCACCAGGTCGGTGACGTTAAACCGGGTGGCACGCTCGATATACCCGGCCGCCGTGGCTTTGCAGCTGTCCAGATAACGCTGCAAGAAACGATCGTCAGCCTCCATGCGCCTCGCTCCTTCGATTCAAGTTGGCCGAGCTCAAGGAAAGTGGCAGCAAGATGCGCTGTGAGGACATGATCGACTCTTCGAATGACGTTAAAAAGTTGATCTTAACACAATAGTCATTACCATCGACACTGGTAGGCGGCCACAGCGCTGCATTCCAATACAAATTGTCTTGCATGAAATGGTTTGATAGAATTCATCTTGCTCTTTTTATACTGTACGCATACCTGATGGATCATCCCGGCATGGGCAATGGCAAGCACTCATCTCACCCGCACACCACGGCGCGTCGCCCGCCCGGCGCCATCACGCGCCTGCTGCCGCTGCTCGCCTGCCTGCTGGCCGCGCCGATGACGCCTGCCGCGCCGCTGCCGGACCAGCCCTCCGCGCGCCAGCGCTGTCCCGCCACCGATGCCGCCCAAGCCCCGCGCATCTTCGCCGCCCTCGGCAAGGATCGTCACGACGCGCTGAAAAAAGTGCTGGCCGCCGGCGACAATCCGAACCCGTGCCACGGCGGGCGCACGCCGCTGATGATCGCGGCCGCCGGCGGCGACGCCGACGCGCTGCACATGCTGCACCAGGCCGGCGCCGTCATCGATGCCCCGCTCGATGCGCAAGGCGGCACGGCGCTGCACGCGGCCCTCGCCGCCGGCCAGTGGCGCGCCGCCGCCGCCCTGCTCGAACGCGGGGCCGACACCCGCCTGCGCGACGACTACGGCAACACCGGCTTGCACCAGCTGGCCAACAGCGCCCACAGCGCCGACCCCGGCGCGCAGGACGCGCTGGCCGACAGCATGCTCAAACTCGGCGCCGCGCTCGACGCGCCCGGCCCGCAGGCCAGCACGCCGCTGATGCTGGCCATCGACGCCGGCAAGCGCGAACTGGCCGCCTTCCTGGTCGACCAGGGCGCCGATCCGTTTCTTCGCAACGCGCGCGGCGAGAACGCGCTGGCCATCGCGCGCCGGCGCGCCCTGCCCGCCATGATCGACATGCTGGAACGCTGCATCGGCCAACGGGCGCCGCGCTGCGCCGGCAACGCCACGGCGGCGCGCTACTCGACCAGGTAGCGCCGCCACGCAAGCACGCCACCTCCCATCGCCGAATACTTTTTGAACTTCACAAAACGGAAAGCAGCGCATGAGCGACACCACAGCAGCGAGCAGCACGGACGGCAACGCCAGGATCGGCATCCACGAAGGCAGCATCGGCCTGCCCGCCGGCTATGAGGACCGCACCAGCAACATCTTCACGCCGGCCAACCTGCAGACCCAGCCCAACCTGAGCATCGCGCGCGACTGGCTGGCCGAGGGCGAAGACCTGGCCGCCTATGTCGACCGCCAGATCGCCCTGCTCAAGGCGCGCCTGGCCAGCCACAAGCTGCTCGCGCGCGTGCCCGAACGCCTTGGCCGGCACGACCCTGCCCTGGCCGGCGAACGGATCGAAGCGCAGTACAAGAACGGCGCCCAGACCATCCGCCAGCGCCAGGCCGTATTCTTGATCGGACCCCGGCGCGCCCTGATCCTCTCGGCCGCCACAGCGCGCCCGTTCGACCAGGATGCCGACACGCTCTGGCGCGGCTGGCTCGATAGTTTTGCGCCGCCCGCCGACGATGCCGCCATCGCCGCAGGAGGCGCTGGATTGAGCGCCCCGTAACACCCCGCAACGCCCAACGGAAGGCCCGCCATGCTCGAAGCTGCCCGCATTACCGACCCGATCGCCCACACCAGCGCACTGACCGGTTTCCTGGTCGGCGCGGTCATCGGGATCGCGCTGATCGCCGCCGTCGCCTTTGCCACTTTCACCTGCGGCTTCGGCGTGGCCCTGCTGGCCGGAATGGCCGCCGGCCTGGGAGCGAGCGGCATCCTCGCGCTCGGGGAGGGCATCGGCAAGATGTTCTCCTCGCCGGCCGGCACCATCCTTACCGGTTCGATGAACGTGTTCACCAACAAGCTGGCGGCGGCGTACGCCACCGTCAGCACGGTCGCCTGCAGCAACCATCCGCCGGCGCCGGTGGTGGCCGACGGCTCGGGTAACGTCTTCATCAACGGCCTGCCGGCGGCGCGCAAGACCGACGCCATTGTCTGCGGCGCCAAGATCGACGGCGGCTCGAACAATGTCTTCATCGGCGGCGGCACCGTGCGTTACAAGGAAGTGGCCGACGAAGTACCGCCCGGGCTGCGCACCGCGGTCGACTGGGCCTTCGCGCTGGCCGGGCTGGCGGGCGGCCTGGGAGGGCTGGTCAAGGCGTCCGGCGGCTTGTCGAAAGCGGTGCTGCCGTGCGCCGCCAAATTCATCGGCGGCTTTGTGATCGGCGAAGCGGTCAGCCGCTACGTGGTCGCGCCCGTGGTCGGGCGCGTCATGGGCGGCTTGTTCGGCAAGCCGGTCGAGGTGGCGACCGGCCGCAAGCTGCTGCTGGCGCAGGACGAAATCGACTTTATCGTGCAAAGTCCGCTCAAGCTGGTCTGCGCGCGCTTCTACGCCAGCAACCTGACGCACGAGAGCAGTCTGGGACGCGGCTGGGTGCTGCCCTGGGACCTGCGCCTGCAGCAGCGCGACGGCAAGATCTGGTACAGCGACGCACAAGGGCGCGAAACCGGTTTTCCGCTGATGCAGCCGGGGCACACCGCCTTCAGCGAAGAAGAACAATGCTACCTGGCCCGCAGCGCCGACGGCCGCTTCATCCTGTACACGCTCAACGAAACCTACTTCGACTTCGGCCACCTCGACCTGGCGACAGAAAAAATCGCCTGGGTGCGCCGGGTCGAGGACCGCAGCGCCCAGTCGATCAGCTACGAACGCGACGACGACGACCGGGTGAGCACGATCCGCACCAGCGGCGGCCAGCAACTGCAACTGCACTACAGCGCCCTGCCGGCGCGCCTGACGATGATCGAATGCACGCACGGCGGCGCCCCCGGGCCACTGGTGCGCTACGACTACGACGGCGCCGGCCAGCTGGCGTCGGTCGTTGACGCGAACGGCGACGTGGCGCGCCGCTTCACCTGGGCCGGCGCGCTGATGGCCAGCCACACCAACGCCCTGGGACTGGTGGCCAGCTACACCTGGGGCGAGGTACACGGCCAGGCGCGCGTGCTGGCCTGCCATTCCAGCGAAGGCGAACACACCACCTTCCGCTACGACGTGGCCGCGCGCCAGAGCTGGGCCACCGATGAACAGGGCCGCACCGCGCACTGGGTCTACGATGCCAATTTCCAGATCGTCGCATGCACCGACCTCGATGGCGGCACTTACCGCATGCATTACAACGGCGCCGGCCAGCCAACCCTGATCGAGCTGCCCGGCGAGCGCACCGTCGCTTTCGAATTTGACGCGGCCGGCCGCATCGTCAGCGAAACCGACCCGCTGGGGCGGGTGACCCGCACCGCCTACGACGGCAACAGCCTGCGCGTGAGCCAGCTGGTGCTGGCGGACGGGGGCCGCTGGAGCGCCGCCTACGATTACCTGGGCCGCCTGCTGCACAGCACCGATCCGCTCGGGCGCCGCCACGCTTACGAATATGGCGACGGCCTCGATCCCCTGCCGCAGGCCAGCATCGACCCGCGCGGCGGACGGCGCAGCATGGC
Organism: Massilia genomosp. 1; assembly: GCF_011682185.1. Classification (NCBI taxonomy): domain Bacteria; kingdom Pseudomonadati; phylum Pseudomonadota; class Betaproteobacteria; order Burkholderiales; family Oxalobacteraceae; genus Massilia; species Massilia genomosp. 1. The sequence goes on along the minus strand of NZ_WHJF01000086.1, from coordinate 23,131 downwards.
CTGGAACGGGCGCGGCCTGCTGACCACCTACACCGATTGCTCGGGCAAGACCACGCGCTACGACTACGATGCCGACGGGCGCCTGGAAGTGGCCACCAACGCGCTCGGCGACGTGACCCGCTTCGAGCGCCTGCGCACCGGCGAAGCGGTGCGGGTCACGCTGCCCGACGGCAGCGGCGAGCAGTTCGCGTACGATGCCGGCGGCAATATCGTCGAGTGGCGCAAGGGAACCGTGCAAGCGCGCCAGTGGCTGCGCAATGCACGCGGCCAGGTGATCGACGCCATCGACCCTGCCGGGCGCCACCTGCACTACCGCTACGATGCGCAAGGCCGGCTGGTCGAGATGGCGAGCGACGCCCACAGCCGCTATCTGTTCGAGTACACGGCGGGCGACCGGGTGGCGCGCGAGGTGCGGCCCGACGGCGTGGAACGCCACATGCGCTACGACGCCGCCGGCAACCTGCTGGCGATCGACAGCGTGGGCGTGGCGGCCGGCGGCGAGCGGCCGCGCCGCACCATGGCGTTCGAACACGACAAGATGCGGCGCATGCTGGCGCAGGTCAGCGCCACCGCGGCGACCCGCTTCGCCTGGGACGATGGCGACCGCCTGCTGGGCGGCGTGCGGGTACCGAGCGACGCCGGCGCGGCACTCGGCATGGCCGCCAGCGAAGTGCGCTTCGACTACGACAAGGGCGGACGCCTGCTCACCGAACACGGCGACCAGGGCGCGCTCGGCTACATGCTCGACGAACTCGATAACCTGACGGCGCTGAACCTGCCGCACGGGCAGCGCATCGACATCCTCAGCTACGGCGCCGGCCATGTACACCAGATCCGCAGCGCCGGGCACCTGATCAGCGACTTCGAACGCGATGACCTGCATCGCGAAACCGGCCGCACCCAGGGGCTGCTCACGCAGCGCATCGGCTACGACCAGCTGGGGCGGCGCGCCTGGCAATCGAGCGGGGGCCAAAGCGAGGCGCTGGCGCCGGGCCAGGGACGTCTGTGGCGCAGTTACCGCTATGCCGCCTCGGGCGACCTGGCCGAACAGCGCGACAATCTGCGCGGCGGCATCGAATTCCAGTACGATCCGGCCGGCCACCTGCAACGCCAGACGCGCCCAGGCGCGCACGAGCAGGAGCAGTTCGCGTGGGACGCGGCCGGCAACCTGCTCGACGACGTCAAGCGCGCCAGCCGCGGCGCCGTCGAGGGCAACCGGCTCAAGGTATGGCAGGATATCCGGCTCGAATACGACGCCTGGGGCAACCTGCTCACCAAGCGCAAGGGCGCGCATCAGGTCCAGCACTTCACCTTCGACGCCGAGGACCGCCTGGTCAAGGTGCGCACCGAGAACCTGCGCGGCATCATGGAAATGCAATTCGATTACGATCCGATCGGGCGCCGCATCGCCACCCGCGAGCGGCGCATCGAAGCGGGCGGCAGCGCGCGCAGCGAGACCCGCCGCTTCGTCTGGCAAGGCTTGCGCATGGTGCAGGAGGTGCGCGACAGTGGCGTGAGCAGCTATGTGTACAACCCCGACGCCCGCTACACGCCGCTGGCGCGCATCGACGCGGCGCTCGGCGCCTCCATCGGCGCGGCGGCCGCCGCCGCGGTCATCGAGCGGGCGCGCGTGTATCACTTCCACACCGACCTGGTGGGCACGCCGCTGGAGGTGACCGACGAGGCGGGCGAACTGGCGTGGGCCGGCAAATACAGCGCCTGGGGCAAGCTCGACAAGGGCGACGACGCCGCGCTGGCGGCGCGCATCGAGCAGCCCCTGCGCATGCCGGGACAGTACGCCGACCACGGCACCGGATTGCACTACAATACTTTCCGCTTCTACGATCCGGACATCGGCCGCTTCATCAGCCAGGACCCGATTGGCCTGGAGGGCGGCGAGAACCTGTATGCGTACGCCCCCAACCCGACCGGGCGCATGGACCCGCTGGGCTGGATTGCCGAGACGGCGCCGGGCTACCATGTGTACGGGCTGTACGAAGAGGGTGCGACCAAGCCATACTATGTCGGCATTACCGATGACCTGGACCGGCGCGCAACCGAGCACGCAACATCGGGTCGGTTGGTAGGAAAAGCAAAGATGGACCCCATCAAGAAAAATGTGACGTATGGCGAGGCGCGCGGTATCGAGCAAGCACGTATCGAACATCATGGTACAAAGACCGGTACGATCGGGTCTGACCTCAAGCAAGCTGCCACATACGCAGAACGCGGCAACAAGGTCGCCTCGTTCGACCACAACAACACCACACGTCCGGCAGCGCGCCAGACGTATTTTGAAGATGCCTACAAGGCTGAAAAAACCAAACTCAGTGGCGGCTGCGGCTGAACTGATACAAGGAGAAGTTATGGGATGGTGGAACGCGCCGGAAAATCCGGATCTGACCGTGGGCGATACTGTGCTCGACTTGACACGGCGTTTTTTGATCGACTTCAGCCGCGAGTACCAGGAAGACTTGTCGCGCAAACCGACCTTGCAGGAACTGGAATATGCGCTGAACCTCGGATTCAAGGTCAACCTCGACGACGACATCGTCTCGGATTTTGAAGAGCTGGAAGTCAAGCAGGTGACGATCAAGACCGCCAAGCGTGCGAAGCGGCAAAAAGCCAAGCCGGGCGACATTTTCGCGTTCAAGCTTGACGACGGGCGCTGGGGTTTTGGACGAATCGTGATCAAAATGACGGTGGGTGCACTGGCCGAATTCTTCGATTACACGGCCAACCAGCCGGTATTCGACTACAGCAAAATCGACACGTGGCTGGTTCCGCCACTGACGATCAGCCCCCATATGCTGTTCGAAGCTAAAGTTGAAGGCGACTGGCGGATCATTGGTCACACGCCGGAGTTCACGCCGGGTGAACGATACAAGGACCTGCGTTTCGTTTACGGATCGCCGGACCGGACCGCCGTCGATATTTTCGACAATGAAGAACCTGTCAGTGCGGAGGTGGCAAAACGGTATCCATCTTACTCATCCCGAGGCGACACGAATGTGAAGCATGACATTGAAGCCTATCTGGCCGCCAAGGGAAAATGAGTCTGGTCGAATACCGGTGGGCCGGGTGAAAGGATAACGCTATGGGATGGTGGAATTGCCCGGATAGTGCCGACGTGGTCACTGGCGACGCGGTACTGGACTCGGTGCGGCATTTCCTGCGCGCTGTCAGTGACGAATACCAGAAAGGCCTGGCGCGCAAACCGACGCTGGGGGAACTGGAATATGCGCTGAACCTGGCCTTCAAGGTCAATGTCGACAGCGCTGTGCTGGACGGCGTCGACGGACTGGAAACGAAGCAGGTCGTGCTGAAAACCGCCATGCGCCCGAAGATGCATAAGGTAACACCCGGCGATATGTTTGCCTACAGGCTGGAAGATGGCCGTTTCGGATTCGGCCGGGTCATCGCGGACGCCTCGGTCGGTGCATTTGCCGAAATCTTCGATTATTTCGCCGCGCGGCCGGTCTTCGATTACACCAGGATCGATACCTGGCTGGTGCCGCCGGTGCCGATCGAGAGCTATTCGCTGCTCGAAACACGTTCGATCGGCGACTGGCGCATTATCGGCCATACGCCGGACTTTGTACTCGGCCCCAAATACAGCGCTTTGCGTTACGTGTACGGCTCCAACCCGAACACGCTGATGTGGCGGGATATGGAAGGTAACAAGGGGCCGATCACCCCCGCCGAGGCGCAGGGACTGCCGCACTACGTCGGCCTGGACGATTACCTGTTCGCGCAGCATATCGCCAGCCATGTTCAAGCGCGCATAGCAGCCCGATAAGCGCACCTGATGGCGCCGTCGGCGCAATCGACAAGGAGACAAGATGGGTTGGTGGAACGTGCCGGAAGCGGCCAGTGTGACGACAGGGGACGCCGTACTCGACTCGGTGCGGCAATTCCTGCGTGCTGTCAGCCGCGAATATCAGGACCACCTGTCGCGCAAACCGACCTTGCAGGAACTGCAATACGTCTTGAATCTCGCATTCAAGGCAAACGTTGACGACCAAGTCGTTTCCGGAGTCGAAGAACGCGACGTCAGGCAGGTGGCGATCAACACCGCCAGACGTCCGAAGCGGCAAAAGGCCAGGCCGGGCGATATATTCGCCTTCCAGCTTGACGATGGACGCTGGGGCTTTGGCCGTATCGTCAGCGACTGTACGATCGGTGCGGTTGCCGAGTTTTTCGACTACACGCCCGGCCAGCCGGTATTTGACTACGGCAAGATCGACACCTGGCTGATTCCACCGATCTCCATCAGTTCCCATCTCCTGTTCGAAGCGCGCATCGAAGGCGACTGGCGCATCATCGGCCATACGCCCGGCTTCGCGCCGGGCGAGCGCTACCGGGATCTGCGTTTTGTCTACGGCGACCCGCACTGGATTGCCGTTGGTGTTTTCGGCATCAGCGAATCGGTCAGCGCGGAAGTGGCGGGACGCCATTCCCTGTATGCCTCACGCGGCGACCGCAATGTAAAAAATGAAATCAAACGCTACCTGGCCGGCAAGCCCTTGTATTGGACGGGGAATTGAACATGTCGCCTGCCAGCCGCGCTTGCGCGCAAGCCGCGTCAACCCGCCACAGCACGCCGATTTGCCGCTTTCATCATCTTAATATCGGAACATTTCATATTGCCCAGCAACATCACTGGCGCGAATAATGCATATAGCTAAGAAATCGCCTGATATTGACGATGGTGATATGAGGCATCATAAATCAAAATTTTCTTTATAGCTGCGACTCTCCTATACTGCACTGCAACAACACACCGTTTAATCCAGGAGAGTTCCAAATGAGCAGCGCCACCTACACCCAACCGACGAACCAAGGCTTCCGCCATTACCTGACCGATGTCAGCAATGCGGCCCGTGCCTTTGCCGCTGCGCTGTTTGCCGCGCAAGAGCGCCAGTTCATCGCGCAGGAAGTAGCGGTCAAGCCGACCCAGAACGAGCGTGCGCGCATGCGCAGCCATCGCAAGCTGATCGTCATGGCAAATGCCTACCAGAGCATGCATCCGAGCCTGGCTGCCGAGCTGCGCAACCTGGCGTCGCGGGGTTGATCATGGAAGTGATCGAATATCTCCCGGGCGCCCTGGCAGCGATTGCCTTTGCCGTACGCATTGCCATTTTCTTCCGCGACGGCCCTGAGCCGGAGCAAGACCAGCAAGACGCTTGATTTTCTCACCGGCCGCGTTCGTGGCCGGACGCATGACCGCGCTGCCACTGCTGCAGCGCACAAAGCCCTCCGATGTCGGGCCTGGCATTCCCCCTCAATGCCAGGCCCGACATCCCTCCCCCGGTGTCAGGTCTGACATTCGGACACGGTCTCAGCAATTCCCCCGGTGTCAGGTCTGACATTCGGACACGGTCTCAGCAATCGTCGGCAAAACAATTAACGCGGTCATATTCTAGGCTGTGATATATTATTCAGATTGATAATGACTTTCCGTTCCCACCATGCCCGAACACCACCTCGATCTTCAACGCTTCTTCGCCGGGGCCGACCAGGCTTGCGCGCTGCTGAAAGTGCTGGTCAACCGCGACCGCCTGTTCCTGCTGTGCCAATTGTCACACCAGGAGCGCAACGTCGGCGAACTTGAACAGTTGACCGGCATCCGCCAGCCGACCCTGTCGCAACAGCTCACCGTGCTGCGCAACGAGCAACTGGTCAGCACCCGGCGCGAGGGCAAGCAAATCTTTTACTCGCTCTGCAGCGCCCAGGCCAGCGCTGTCATGGACGTGCTGTACCAGCAGTTCTGTTCGCCCAACCCGGAGAAGCAAGATGATGCCACCGCTCAACCCTGACCTCGTCCGCGCGTTGGCGGGCGGCGCCGTGATCGGCCTGGCCGCAGCCATGTTCCTGTTGCTAAATGGCCGCATCGGCGGCATCAGCGGCATTCTCGGCGGCTTGTTGCGTCCGGTTCGTAGCGAACTCGGTTGGCGCATCGCCTTTCTCCTTGGACTGGTGCTCTCGCCATGCGTGTTCGTCCTGTTCGCGCCCTTGCCGGCGGTACACGTCGAAGCCGGCAAGGCGAGCCTGATCGTGGGCGGCCTGCTGGTCGGACTCGGCACCCGCTACGGCTCCGGCTGCACCAGCGGACACGGCGTGTGCGGCATCGCCCGCCTGTCGCCCCGCTCGCTGGCCGCGACCGCCGCTTTCATGCTGGCCGGTTTCATCACGGTGTTCATGCTGCGCCATCTGCTGAACGGAGCAAGCGCATGAAAACCGTGATCACAGCCTTCGCCAGCGGCCTGGTCTTCGGCCTGGGACTGATCCTGTCGGGCATGACCGATCCGTCCAAGGTGATCGGCTTTCTGGACTTGGCCGGCAACTTCAATCCGGCGCTGGCCTTGGTGATGATCGGCGCCATTCCAGTAGCGGCGCTCGCTTTCCGCATTGCGGCGCGGCGCCCGACCCCCTTGCATCTGCCCGACGCGCGCAAGATCGACCGGCGCCTGCTGCTCGGCGCGCTGACCTTCGGCGCCGGCTGGGGCGTGGCCGGCTACTGCCCGGGGCCGGCGCTGGCGTCGCTGGCGACCGGCGGCAGCGACGCGTTGGTTTTCGTGGCGGCCATGGTGGGCGCAATGCTGATCTACGAAGTGATCGAAGCGCGGCGCAAGGCCTAAGCGCGGCAGGCAACGGCGCCCCGGCGTCCTCGGGAAGCCGCCCGCGCCCGGCGCGCCTGCGCTAGAATGCGCTCCTGCAACTTCTCGCATTTCCTTTCATTGTCTACTGAACTGTATTTACCATGCGCCTAATCCTTCCCTTCCTGGCCGCGCTGTGGGCCATCCCCGCCGTCGCCGCCGACCCCATCAGCCTCGACCAGGCGATGGCCCATCCCGACTGGATCGGCACGCCGGCGGAAACCGCCTGGTGGAGCTGGGACGGCAAGCAGGTGTTCTACAAACAGAAACGCAGCGGTTCGCAGCTGCGCGACATCTACCAGGCCGCGCCCGGCAAAGCGCGCCTGGTCGGCGACGCCGAACTGGCGAACCTGGACAGCGACAAGCTTATCTATAACCGCGAGCGCACGCGCTCGCTCATGCTGCGCAACGGCGACCTGTTCGAGCGCGACCTGAAAAGCGGCGCGCTGACCCAGATCACACGCGGCAGCAATGGCATCATGGCGCCCCAATATTGCGCCGACGGGCGCGGCGTGCAATTCCGCGTCGGCCACGAGTGGCTCGGCTGGAATCGCGCCGACCGCCTGATTTCGCCATTGGCCGCCGTGCGCGCCACCAAGGACCCCGCCGCCGCGCCGGACGCCGACAACCTGCGCGACCTGCAACTGCGCCTGATCTCCACCCTCAAGCGCCAGAAGGAAGAGCGCGACGCCGGTCGCGACCGCGCCGAACAGGAACGCCGCGCCGACGCCACGCGCGCGCCGGCGCCGATCTACCTGGGCGACAAAGTCGTCATCGACGGCAGCGCCCTGTCGCCGGACGGCCGCTGGCTGCTGCTGGTGACCGCGCCCAAGGTGAGCGACAAAGGCCGCATCGGCAAGCTGCCGCGCTACGTGACCGAATCGGGCTACGAAGAATTCGACGACCAGCGTCCGCGCGTGGGCCGCAACGCGCTTGTCGCGCACACGCTCACGCTGGTCAACCTGGCCACGCGCGAGATGCGCGACCTGTCCTTCGACACCCTGCCCGGCATCACGGTCGATCCGCTGGCGGACCTGCGCAAGGCGCAAAAACTGCCCGAGCTGAAAGGCAACCGCGTGGTGCGTGTGGACGACGAGGGCGCGGCGCTCGAATGGAACCGCAGCGGCACCGGCCTGGCCGTGATGCTGCGCGCCGCCGACAACAAGGACCGCTGGATCGCCACCGTCAACCTGGCTGGCGCCACGCTCAAGCCGGCCCACCGCATCACCGACAACGCCTGGGTCAATTCGGGCAATAACGAATTCGGCTGGCTGCCTGACAACAGCACGCTGTGGTACCTGTCGGAAGAAAGCGGCTACGCGCACCTGCACACGCGCACCGGCGACGGCAAGACGCGCGCGCTCACGCAAGGCAAGTGGGAAGCGACCCGCATCCAGTGGTCGTCAGACGGCGCCACCGCGTACATGATGTGCAATCCGAAGAACCCGGGCACGTACGAAGTGTGTACGGTCTCGAGCGCCGACGGCAAGCTGCGCGAAGTAACCGCGCTCGAAGGCGTCGAGCAGTTTGCGCTGTCGCCGGACGAACGCAAGCTGCTGCTGCACTACTCGTCGAGCTATATGCCGACGCAGCTGGCGACGATGCCGGTCAGCGGCGGCGCACCAAGCAAGCTGACCGACACGCGCTCGCCGAAGTTCAAGGCGCGCAGCTGGATCGAGCCGCAGTACGTGGCCGTGCCATCGACCAAAGGCGCGGGCCAGATCTGGGGCAAGCTGTATCGCCCGGCCACGCTGGAACCGGGCAAGAAGTACCCGATCGTGATGTTCGTACACGGCGCGGGCTACCTGCAGAATGTGAGCAAGCGCTATCCGGTGTACTTCCGCGAGCAGATGTTCCATAACCTGCTGGTCGAGAAGGGCTACATCGTGCTCGACCTGGACTACCGCGCCTCAAAAGGCTACGGCAGCGCGTGGCGTACCGCGATTTATCGCCAGATGGGCTATCCGGAGCTGGAAGATTACGTCGATGGCGTGAACTGGATGGCCGCCAATCACCAGGGCGACCTGAAAAACGTTGGCGTGTACGGCGGCAGTTACGGCGGCTTCATGACCTTCATGGCGCTGATGCGCGAGCCGGACCTGTTCAAGGCCGGCGCCGCGCTGCGCCCGGTGACCGACTGGACGACCTACAACCACGAGTACACTGCGAACATCCTCAATACGCCGGATCTCGATCCGGAGGCATACCGCAAGTCGTCGCCGATCGAGTATGCCGACAAGCTGCGCGGGCACCTCTTGATCTCGCACGGGATGGTGGACGATAACGTGTTCTACCAGGACTCGGTGCGCATCGCGCAGCGCCTGATCGAACTGAAAAAGGATCACTGGGAACTGGCCAGCTATCCACTGGAACGGCACGCGTTCGTGCAGCCGGAAAGCTGGTACGACCAGTATCGCCGGATTTACCAGCTGTTCGAGCGGACGTTGAAGTAACTCGCATTTATAACCCGCTACCCTACACTCCGTCGTTCCCGCGCAGGCGGGAACGACGGCTCTAAGTTATATCGGTGATTCTACACCGCCAAAAAATCCAGCAAGGTCAACGCCACCACCTTGGTCGCCTTGCGTAAGTCCTCCAGCGCGAGGCGCTCATCGGCCTTCTTCGCATTCGACTCCGGCACCGTGCGTGGCCCGGCGCCATACAGCACCGCCGGAATCCCGTGCTCGCCATACAGGCGCGCATCCGCATACAGCGGCGTGCCCTGCGCCGTAATCTCCTCGCCGATCACCTGCCTGCCATTCTTCTGCAAGCTCGCCACCAGCTTGTCCGACCCCGGCAAGGGCCGCAGCGCGTGCGACAGGAGCAAGCGCCTGATCTCGACCCGAATCCCCGGTTCATCGCGCACGGCGTCCTCGATCAGCGCCCTCACCTGCGCCTCCACCGCCACCGGATCTTCTTCCGGAATCATGCGCCGGTCCATCTTCAGCACCACTTTCCCCGGCACCACGTTGGTATTGGTCCCGCCATCGATGCGGCCCACCAGCATGGTCGGCGAATCGATGCCCGCCACGTTCGACTTGATTTTTTTCAGTTCCGGCAGCTGCCCGTAAATCGCATTCAAAATGCGCGTGGCCGCCTGCAGCGCATCGTGCCCGGTTTCCGGCATGGCGCCATGCCCGGACTTGCCGTGTACGGTCACTTCCAGCTGCAGGCAGGCGTTATGCGCTGTGACGATGTTGTAGCTGAAGCCGGCCGCGATGACGAAGTCCGGCTTGGTCAACTTTTTTTCGAGCAGCCAGCCCGGCCCCAGCAAACCGCCGAATTCCTCGTCATAAGTAAAGTGCAGTTCCAGGCCACCCTTGAGCGGCACGCCCAGCGCTTCGAGCGCGCGCACGGCAAAAATATATGTCGAAAAATCGCTTTTTGAGACCGCCGCCGCGCGCCCGTAAATGAAGCCGTCTTCCACCACCGCGCCATACGGCGGATGCACCCAGCCATCGCCCGGCGGCACCACATCGCCATGCGCATTGAGCGCAATGGTCGGCCCGCCCGCCGCATACGGCCGGCGCACGATCAGGTTGGTGATGCTTTCCATGCCGTAGTCGCGCACCGCCTGCGCCGGCACCGCATGCTTCTCGGCACGCCAGCCGAGAGCTTCCACCATGCTGGCCACGGCGTCCGCGTGCGGCGCGTTGTTCCCCGGCGGCGTGTCGGTCGGGATGCGGATTACCTCCTGCAAAAACGCCACCTGTTCGTCGAAGTGGGCGTCGATCCAGTCGACCAGTTTTTCTTGTGCGTTCATTGTTATCCTTTGTTGTCCCTATTTGGCGCCGGCTTCGAACCACGCGGCGACCTGCGCGCGCTCGGCATCGGTCATGTTGGTCAGGTTCCCGATCGGCATAACCTTCAGTCGCACCGACTGCTCGTAAATTTTCGCTGCGTTCTGGTGAATCAGGTCCGCGTTGTGCAGCATGACGCCGGCCGGTGCGCTGGCAAACCCCGGCTGGGTCGGATGCTCGGAATGGCAGGTGGCGCAGCGCTGCGTGACGATGGCCCGCACCTGCGCGAACTGCGCCGCCGCGTCACCACCGGCAACCGCGGCGGCGGGCGCCTTGGGCGCGATGGCGACCGCCACCGCCAGCAACAGCGCAACGCCGGCTGCCGGGTAGCGCCACTCGACGCGGCCACGATGGCGCAGGTTGAAGAAGTGGCGGATCAACACACCGGCCGCCATGATCCCGGCCAGCACCGCCCACGCATGCTCGTGACGGTAGGTCATCGCATAGTGATTGCTGATCATGATGAACAGGACCGGCAAGGTGAAGTAGTTGTTATGCACGCTGCGCTGCTTGGCCTTGATGCCATGGATCGGGTCCGGTTGCTGGCCGGACGTCATCGCCGCGACCATCTTGCGCTGGCCCGGAATGATCAGCATGAGCACATTGGCCACCATCATGGTGCCGATCATCGCGCCCACATGAATGTAGGCGGCGCGCCCGCTCAGGTATTTGTTCAGCACATACGCGCTGGCCACCAGGAACAGGAACATCACGATCCCGAACGGCAGGTCGCGCTGGCCGAGCGGGGAGCGGCACAGCAGGTCGTACACGGTCCAGCCGGCGACCAGGCTGCCGATGCCGATACCGATCGCCTGCATTGACGTCAGGTCCGCCACGGCCTTATCGACCATCATCGCCTGCGCGTTGAAGTAGTACACAATGGTGAGCAGCGCAAAGCCCGACAGCCACGTGGAATAGGCTTCCCATTTAAACCAGTGCAGCTCCTTGGGCAGTTCGGCCGGCGCCACCAGGTATTTTTGCGGGTTGTAGAAGCCACCGCCATGCACCGCCCACAATTGGCCCGATACGCCCTTGTTGGCCAGCTCGGAACCCGGCGCGGGCGGACGGATGGTGTTGTCCAGCCAGACGAAGTAAAACGATGCGCCGATCCAGGCGATACCGGTAATCACGTGCAGCCAGCGCACGATGAGGTTGAGCCATTCGAGGCCGTAGGGGAGCAGGTATCCGAACACTTCCATGGGTTTCCTTGTTGCGTGGGCTGCGGCGATAGTAGCGCGAATTTACCCAAGATAAACTGATTCAAGTGTCATGACATGAAATATCGCGTATATTCCACATACTCGAAATCATATACATAACGATGTCCAGCCTTCCCCAACACCTCGACCTGCACCTGATTCGCATCTTGTACCTGCTGCTGGTCGAAAAAAACGTCTCGCGCGTGGCCCTCAAGCTCAATCAGCCGCAGCCCTCGATCTCGGCTTCGCTGCGCAAACTGCGCGAACTGACCGGGGACCCGCTGCTGGTGCGCGGCGCGCGCGGCATGGTGCCGACCCAGCATGGCGAGAGCCTGCTCAAACCCGCCAAGCGCATCCTCGACGAAACCGAGAGCCTGTTCGTTAAAAAATCGCCTTTCGTGCCGCAGGAAGAAGCGCGCACCTTCCACATCGCCGCGCCGGATTATCTCGACAGCCAGTTCCTGCCGAACGTGGTGGCGGCACTGCGGCGCGGTTCGCCCAACAGCCGCGTGGTGATCCACAGCCTGGGGGGCGGGGTCGATTACGTCCGCATGCTCTCGGATGGCGACATGGACCTTGTCATCGCCAACTGGGACGAGCCTCCCGCGCACCTGCACATCTCCAAGCTGTTCGAAGACCCGATCATCTGCACCATGCGCGCCGACAGCCCGTACGCCAAGCGCACCGCCAGCGACGCCATGACGGTCGAGGACTACCTCACCCTGCCCCACGTGGCGCCGTCGCAGATGCTGCCCGGTTACCACGGCGTGATCGACGCCTTCCTCGAACGCCAGGGCATGCAGCGCAAGGTGGCGGTGGAATCGGCCTATTTCGGCCTGATTCCGTATATGCTGACGCAAACCGACCTGGTACTGACCACCGGGCGCCAGTTCATGCGCTTTTACGAAAAGACACTGCCGCTCAAGAGCTTCACGGTGCCGGTCAAGTTCCCGCCGATGCGGTTTTACCAGTTGTGGCACGAGCGCGTACACCAGGCGCCCGAGCACAAATGGCTGCGCGACCAGGTCAGCGCGGCGGCCAAGGCGCTGGTGCAGCAGTAGCGATAGCGCTTATCAGCTGGCTCGTATGTTCGCAACGCGGCCAGCGCTTATGATCGGTCATCAAAGATGGAATACCCATGACTACACTAACGGATTTGAACAGCTGCGATGCGGCGGCCTTTGTCGACACCCTGCGCGGCATCTATGAACACTCGCCGTGGATTCCCGAACGTGCATTGACGGGGGGCCCTACGGGACGCCCGTTTGCCACCGTCGCGGCGCTCAAGCACGCGCTGCAAACGGCGGTGACCAAGGCCAGCGTGGACGAACAGCTTGGCCTGATCCGCGCCCACCCCGAACTGGCCGGCAAAGCCGCCATCGCCGGTGAACTGACGCAGGAGTCCACCAAGGAACAGGCCAGGTCCGGCCTGAACCTGTGCAGCGCGGAAGAATATGCGACCCTGCACAAGCTCAATGCCGACTACAACGCCCGCTTCGGCTTTCCATTCATCCTCGCGGTCAAGGGGCCGGACGGCAATGGCCTGACACGCAGCGCGATCATCGATACCTTCACGCGGCGCCTGAAAAACCAGCGCCAAGACGAAATGGCAGAGAGCTTGCGCCAGATCCACCGCATCGCCGAACTGCGCATCAACGACCTGCTTGCACTCACGCCCGCATTCGGCCCCACCGTGATGCAATGGGCCGAGACCATCGGTGCATGGAGCGAAGCGGACGATGGCCTGACCTGTTCCTACATGACCGGCGTACACCAGCGCACCGCTGCGCAACTGGCCACGTGGATGCGCGAAGCCGGCATGGAGACCGCCATCGACGCCGTCGGCAATGTAGTCGGGCGCTACCTGTCGCTCGACCCGGATGCCAGGACGCTGATGACCGGCTCGCACTACGACACCGTGCGCGATGGCGGCAAGTACGACGGTCGCCTCGGCATCCTGCTGCCGATTGCGGTGGTGCGCCACCTGCACGAACGCGGCGAGCGCCTGTCGTATCACCTTGAAGTAGTCGGTTTTGCGGAAGAAGAAGGCGTGCGCTTTCGCAGTACCTTCTTGGGCAGTAACGCGGTGATCGGCCAGTTCGACATGGCGCTGCTGGAGCAGGTGGACGCCGCCGGCATCACCATGCTGCAAGCGCTGACGGCGGCCGGCCACCATCCCGAGGCGATTGCGGGTATTGCGCGCAATCCGGCCGACTTGCTGGGGTTCGTGGAAGTGCATATCGAACAGGGTCCGGTGCTGCTCGAGCGCGGCCTCGCGGTCGGCGTGGTGACCGCGATTGCCGGAAGCTCGCGTTACCTGGTCGAGCTGACCGGGCTGGCCAGCCACGCGGGCACCACGCCGATGAACATGCGCAAGGATGCGGCGGCAGCGGCGGCGGAAATCGTGCTGCTGGTCGAGCGGCGCTGCAGCGGCGCCGGGTCGCTGGTGGGCACGGTGGGCCAGTTACAGGTACCGAACGGATCGGTGAATGTGATTCCTGGCCACTGCAAGCTGTCGCTCGATATCCGCGCCGCGGACGACGCCGTGCGCCACGCCGCGGTCAAGGACATATTGGACGGCATCGAAGCGATCTGCGGGCGCCGCCACGTGGACATGCAGATCGAGCAGATTGTCTCGGCGCCGGCCGCGCCGTGCGCGCCGGCGTTGATGGAGCGACTCGGCGAGGCGATCGAACGCGCAGGCTTGCCGCGTCACGAGCTCGCTTCAGGCGCCGGGCATGATGCGATGGCGATGGCCAAGATCACCGATGTGGCCATGTTGTTTGTCCGTTGCGGCAATGGCGGGATCAGCCACAACCGGCTCGAAACCATGACGGCGGACGATGCGGAGATGGCGGCGCAGGTGCTGCTCGATTTCCTGCGCGGCCTCGCCTAGCTCCGTCGCCAGTTTCGTCGTTCCCGCGCAGGCGGGAACCCAATTTTGTTGAGTCGCTAAGCTGCATTGCGAACTTGGGTTCCCGCCTGCGCGGGAACGACGACTGTGTTGGCAGTGGCATGAACGGCCATTATCACGGCGTCAGCACCACCTTGCGGCACTCGTCCTCTTTTTTATCGAACATCTTGTAGCCCTCCGCCGCCTGGGACAAATTCAGGCGGTGCGAGATAATCACATCCGGATGCAGCTTGCCTTCCTCGATGAACTTGAGCAGTTCCGGCATATGCTTCTGCACGTGCGTCTGCCCCGCCTTGATCCCGATGCCCTTCTCGAAGATATCGCCGAACAGGAAGCCGTGAATAAAGCCGGCATACACACCCGGTACGCTGACCATCCCGCCGCGCCGCACCGCCGCGATGCACTGGCGTAGCGCCTTGCCGCTGCTGCCTTCGAGCTTGAGGCTGGTCATCACGGTTTCCACCGCACTGCCCTTCGCTTCGAAGCCGACCGCCTCCACCACGCCATCGACACCGCGCGCATCGGTGTGCTCGAGGATGAACTGCGCAGCGTCGCAGTCTTCGAAATTGATCGGAATGACGCCATAGGTTTTCTGTGCAAAATCAAGCCGGAACTTGTGATGGTCGACCATGAAAATCTTCTCGATCCCCAGCATGCGCGCGCTGGCCGCAGCCATCTGCCCCACCGGCCCCGCGCCAAAAATCGCCAGGCTCCCGCCCTTGCCCACGCCCGTGTTGAGCACCGCCTGATAACCGGTCGGCAGGATATCGCTCAGGAACAGCACCTGTTCGTCCGCCAGATTCGTGGGAATCTTGATCGGCCCCACATTCGCCTTCGGCACGCGCACGTACTCGGCCTGCCCGCCCGGCACGCCGCCATACAAATGACTGAAACCGAACAGCGCCGCGCCCGAGCGCAGGCTTTTCTTGTTCATGATCGAACCGCGATCGGGGTTGGTCGTCTCGCACGCCGAATACAGGTCCATATCGCAAAAAAAGCAGCTGCCGCAGGCGATCACGAACGGCACCACCACCCGTTCGCCTTTTTGCAGCCTGGTGACGCCGGGCCCAATCTCGACGACTTCGCCCATGAATTCATGGCCCAGGATATCGCCGCTTTTCATCGCCGGAATCTTCCCGCGATACATGTGCAGGTCCGACCCGCAGATCGCGGTGGCAGTCACTTTCAGGATGATGTCGTCCGGCTCCTGCAAAATCGGGTCGGGTACGTTGTCAACCTTGACGTCGTTGCTGCCGTGATAGGTTAAAGCGCGCATGAACTGTCCTCCTCATGGAAAAGGACAGCGTAACAAGCAAACTCCGACGCACGAATCAGCACAGTCCGTACGTGGCGGTAGGAGAACGCCGACGTGATTTCTTAACTGAAATTATCAGCTAACGATTTTCGCCCATTCCAGCATGGCATGCAGCAACACATTGCAGCCGGCTTCGAGGTGCTCCGGCTTGGCGTCCTCGATTTCATTGTGGCTGATACCGTCCTTGCAGGGCACGAAAATCATCCCGGCCGGGGCCAGGCGGGCGGCGTAAATGGCGTCGTGGCCGGCGCCGGACACCACGTCCATCGTCGAGTAGCCTAGTTTGGCGGTCGCCTCGCGCACCGCGCCCACGCAGTCCGGATGGAAGGGGCAAGGCGGATAGTACGAGACGCGCTCGATCGACATGGCCAGCCCGGAGTCGCTGCGCGTCTTGTCGATAAACGCCAGCATCTCCTCGTGCATGGTGTTGAGCAGTGCATCGTTCACGTTGCGCAGGTCGATGCTGAATTTGACCTCGCCCGGAATCACGTTGCGGCTGTTCGGGAACAGCTGCACCATGCCCACCGTGCCGCGCCCATAAGGCGGATAGCGGTTCGCGATCTTCACCACCTCCTGCATGATGTGGGTGGACACCTGCAGCGCATCCTTGCGCAGGCCCATGGGCGTGGGGCCGGCGTGCGCCTCCATGCCGGTGACCACGCAGTCGTACCACGACAATCCCATCACGGCCGGCACCACGCCGATCACCTTGTCGGCGTCTTCCAGCACCGGGCCTTGTTCGATATGGGTCTCAAAATAGGCGCCGATCGGGTGCTGGCCGGGGACCTGCTCGCCCATGTAGCCGATGCGCGCCAGTTCGTCCCGCACGCTTTTGCCTTCGGTGTCCTTGGCGGCGTAGGCCGTCTCCAGGCTGAAGGCGCCGCAGAAGACGCCGGAGCCCATCATCACCGGCACGAAGCGCGAGCCTTCTTCATTGGTCCAGAAAGCCACTTCGACCGGTGCTTCGGTCGTGATGTGCTGGTCGTTCAGGGTGCGCACCACTTCCAGGCCAGCGAGCACGCCGTAGTTGCCGTCGAATTTTCCGCCGGTCGGCTGGGTGTCGATATGGCTGCCGGTCATGATCGGCGGCAGCGCCGGATTGCGGCCTTCGCGGCGCATGAAGACGTTGCCGATCTGGTCGACCGTGATCGACATGCCGGCTTGCTTGCCCCAGCCGACCACCAGGTCGCGCCCTTGCTTGTCGAGGTCCGTAAGGGCGAGGCGCTTGACGCCGCCTTTTGGCGTGGCGCCGATGTTGGCCAGTTCCATCAGCGAGGCCCACAGGCGCTCGCCGTTAATGCGCAGATCGTTCATTGCTCACTCCAGGGTTGAAGACATGCGACGGGATATCAGGCATGGGTCTTGGTGAATGCGGGCCGGTCCACATGCCGCCCCGCGCCTTCGACCGCGCGCAGCTCGCCCTTTGCAAACACCATGTTCCCCGCGTGCAGGGTATGCGAAGGAATGCCCTTGACGGTGCGTCCTTCGAAGACGTTGAAACCGCCCCTGGCGAACTGCGTGCTGGCCGAAATGGTGCGCGTGCCTTCCGGGTCCCACACCACCAGGTCGGCATCGGCCCCCACCGCCACCACGCCCTTGCGCGGGTACATATTGAAAATCTGCGCCGCGTTGGTCGATGTCACGCGCACGAATTCGGATGGCGTGAGCATGCCCGAATTGACGCCCGCATCCCACACCACCGACATGCGGTCCTCGACGCCGCCGCAGCCGTTGGGAATTTTGGTAAAGTCGTCCTGGCCCGCCGCCTTTTGCTCGGCGCAGAAGGTGCAGTGATCGGTGGCCGTCGTATGCAGGTTACCGCCGCGCAGTCCCTGCCACAGCGCCCCCTGATGGTGCTTGCTGCGAAACGGAGGGCTCATCACATGAGCGCGCGCGAAATCGAGATCCGCGCTCTGGTACACGCTGTCGTCGATCACCAGGTGCCCCGCCAGCGCCTCGCCGTACACGCGCTGGCCCTTGGCCCGCGCGCGCGCAATCGCATCGAGCGATTCGGCGCACGACACATGCACGATATATACCGGCGTGCCAAGCACATTGGCAATCGCAATGGCGCGGTTGGCCGCTTCCGCCTCCACCTCGGGAGGACGCGAGAGCGGATGCGCGCTCGGGCCGGTAATGCCTTTGCGGAGCAGGTCTTGCTGCAACTGGAAAACCAGTTCGCCATTTTCGGCGTGTACGGTCGGAATCGCGCCCAGTTCCAGCGCGCGCGTAAAGCTCTTCACCAGCGTTTCGTCGTCGGCCATGATGGCGTTCTTGTACGCCATGAAGTGCTTGAAGCTGTTTACACCATGATCGCGCACCAGCACGCCCATTTCTTCATGCACCTTCTCGCTCCACCACGTGACCGCCACATGGAAGGTGTAATCCCCGGCCGACTTGGCGGCCCAGCCGCGCCACATGTGGTACGCCTCCAGCAAGGACTGCTGCGGGTTCGGAATGACGAAGTCCATGATGGTCGTGGTACCGCCCGCGAGTCCGGCGGCGGTGCCGGTAAAGAAATCGTCGGCCGTCACGGTACCCATGAACGGCAGCTGCATGTGGGTGTGCGTGTCGATCCCGCCGGGCATGACGTACTGGCCGCTGGCGTCGATCACGGTGGCATGAACGGGCGCATCGAGCCGCTCGCCGACGGCGACAATCTTGTCGCCGTCGCAGAGCACATCGGCGCGGAAGGCGCGGTCTGCGTTGACAACCGTGCCGCCGCGGATAATCGTGGTCATAAATCTCTCCTGTAAGGCAAACGGATATTCAGGTACGGATGGTAGCGAGGGTCGGTACTGCCTTCCCCTTCATCATCACGCCGTACACCACTGCGGAAATGGCAATGCCGACGAACCATGCATATGTATACAGTATCTTGAACAAGGCGCCCACGCCGGGGAACGAGGCCGGAAACGCAGCGTTCAGGAAGCCCGGGATGTTCGGCAGCACGCCGGCGACAAACGCGACGACCGCCGCCACGTTCCAGCCGTTCCCGTACGAGTAGACGCCATCGTCGCGATACAGGTGGGCGACATGGAGTTCGGTCTTGCGGATGAAGTAGTAGTCGATGATCAGGATGCCGGCGATGGGACCGAGCAGCGCCGAATAGCCGATCAGCCAGGTGAAAATATAGCCCTCGGTCGATTCGAGGATCTTCCACGGCATCATCACCAGCGCGATGCCGGCGGTGATGTAGCCGCCGGTGCGGTAGGTGATGTGCCTGGGCGCCAGCGACGAAAAATCATAGGCCGGGCCGACCAGGTTGGCGGCCAGGTTGACGCTGACGGTATCGACCAGCAGCACGATCAGCGCGATCAGCACGGCGATGCCGGTCATGCGGCTGGCCAGGTCGACCGGGTCCCAGATCGCCTTGCCGTACAAGACCACCGTGGCCGAAGTGACGATCACGGCCAGCGCCGCCAGCAGGCCCATTGGCACCGGCAGGCCGACCGACTGGCCGATGACCTGGTCGCGCTGGGTTTTGGCGAAGCGCGTGAAGTCGGGAATGTTCAGCGCCAGCGTGGCCCAGAAGCCCACCATGGCGGTGAGCGAGGGCCAGAAGGTGGACCAGAACTGGCCTGCCTTTTTACCGCCTTCGACAAACTGGGATGGCTGTTCGAGCAGCGGGCCGAAGCCGCCGGCCTTGTTGTGGACCCAGCCGAGCAGCACGAAGCAGATGAGGATCTTGAGTGGCGCGGTCCAGGTTTCGAGCTTGCGGATCGACTCCATGCCATGCACGATGTAGTAGAACTGGATCGCCCAGAACGCGAGAAAGCACAGCAGCTGCATGCCGTTGATGCCCAGGCCCGCGATTTTGGCGCCGCCGATTTCGGCTCCCATCATCACGCCGAGCAAGGTGTAGATCATGCTGCCGCCGAACCAGGTCTGGATGCCGTACCAGCCGCAGGCCACGATGGCGCGCATCAGGGCCGGAATGCGGGCGCCGGTGGTGCCGAAGGAAGCGCGCGCAAGCACGGCGTAGGGAATGCCGTACTTGGTGCCGGCGTGGCCGATCAGCAGCATGGGCAGCAGCACGATGGCGTTGGCGATGAAGACCGTGAGCACCGCCTGGTAGCCGGACATGCCGCCTTCGATCAGGCTGGCCGACAGCGTATAGGCCGGGATGCACATGACCATCCCGACCCACAAGGCGGCAAAGTGATACCAGCGCCAGGTACGCTGCGCGTCGGAGGTGGGCGCGAGGTCTTCGTTCCAGAGCTGGGTGTTGGCGGACAGGTCGTTGCTCACAGTGGGGATCTCCTATTGATGACACGGGAACGCTAACACCGTCGTTCCCGCGCAGGCGGGAACCCAAGTTAGTCGATCCGCCTGTGATTACGGAGAAGACTTGGGTTCCCGCATGCGCGGGAACGACGGCTAGAAGGCTAACTGATTACTTCGGCCCTCGGATTACGCGGGTCCTGCGTCCAGTTCATATACGCCTTCCCGGTCTCCTGCGGCACCATCGTGATGCACGCCTCCACCGGGCAGGTAATCTCGCACAGATTACACCCAACGCACTCGGATTTGATCACTTCGTACGTGCGCGTACCGGCCGCGTCGATCAACTGGGCGATCGACTGGTGCGACGTATCTTCGCACGCCACATAGCATTTGCCGCACTTGATGCACTTGTCCTGGTCGATCTGGGCGATCACCTGGTAGTTCATGTCCAGGTATTTCCAGTCGGTCGTATTGGGTACCGCCTTGCCCGAAAACTCCGCGATGGTCTTGTAGCCCTTCTCGTCCATCCAGCGCGACAGGCCGTCCTTCATCTCTTCCACGATGCGGAATCCGTGCAGCATCGCGGCGGTGCATACCTGCACCGATCCGGCGCCGAGCGCGATGAATTCGGCCGCATCGCGCCAGTTGCCAATGCCGCCGATGCCCGAGATCGGCAAGCCATGCGTCTCCGGATCGCGCGCGATTTCGGCCACCATGTTCAGCGCAATCGGCTTGACCGCCGCGCCGCAGTAGCCGCCGTGCGTGCTCGCATTGCCCACGATCGGCAGCGCCACCATGCGGTCCAGGTCCAGGTGCGTGATCGAGTTGATGGTGTTGATCAGCGAAACCGCATCGGCCCCACCGGCCTTGGCCGCGCGCGCGGGTTTGCGCACGTCGGTGATGTTCGGCGTGAGCTTGACGATCACCGGCAGCGTCGAGTGCTTCTTGCACCAGCGCGTAACCATCTCCACGTATTCGGGCACCTGCCCCACCGCCGCGCCCATGCCGCGTTCCGGCATGCCGTGCGGGCAGCCGAAATTGAGCTCGATGCCGTCCGCGCCGGTCGCCTCGACCTTGGGCAAAATCTCGGCCCACAGCGCTTCTTCGCACGGCAGCATGAGCGAGACGATCATGGCGCGATCGGGCCAGTCCTTTTTCACCTGCGTGATTTCGCGCAGGTTGATCTCCAGCGAGCGGTCGGTAATGAGTTCGATGTTGTTAAACCCGATCACCTCGCGGTTCTTGCCGTACAAGGCGGAGTAGCGCGACGACACGTTGACCGCGGCCGGATCTTCGCCGAGCGTCTTCCAGACCACCCCGCCCCATCCCGCCTCGAAGGCACGCACCACGTTGTAGGCCTTGTCGGTCGGTGGCGCGGACGCCAGCCAGAACGGATTGGGGGACTTGATGCCGCAAAATTCGATGCTCAGGTCAGCCATGGGAAGCCTCCACCTTGAATTGGATGTCATTGTGAATGGCCATCGCCGCCAGCTTGCCATGCTGGACTGCTTGAACCGTCAAGTCCTGCCCCGGGGCGACGCAATCGCCGCCCGCGTAAATGCCCGTCAGCGCCGTGCGGAACTGCGCGTCGACGTGGATCTTGTCGCCCTCGCGCGTCATCTGCTGCGCCATCTGGTCCGACAAACCCACCGGGTCCATGCTCTGGCCGATCGCCTTGAACACGGCATCGGCGGCGATCTCGATAAAGGCGCCGGTGCCGATCAGGCGAGCGCCATCGAGGCGCGTTTCTTCAAAGCGCATGCCGCGCACGCGGCCCGCATCGTCGAGCAGCACTTCCAGCGGCGCCGCCCAGGTGCGGATGCGCACCATATTGGCCTTGGCGATATCCTGTTCGTGGTGCGTCGCGCTCATCGACTCGAAGCCGCGCCGGTACACCAGGGTCACGTCTTCGGCGCCGAGGCGCTTGATCTGCACCGCCATGTCGATCGCCGTGTTGCCGGCGCCGATGACGATGGCGCGCTTGGGCACCGGCAAGGTGGCCAGGTCGGTGGCCTGGCGCAGGTCGGCGATGTAGTCAACCGCCGCCATCAGGCCCGGCGCGTCTTCGCCGGTCAGTCCAAGCTGGCGGCTGGCGTTCAGGCCCAGGCCCAGGAACACGGCGTCGTACTGCGCGTGCAGCTCGTGCAGGTGCAGGTTCACGCCGAGGATGCGCCCGTGCTGCACGTCGATGCCGCCGATACTGAGCAAGAACTCCACCTCGCGCTGGGCGAAGTCGCCGGTCAGCTTGTACTTGGCGATGCCGTATTCATTCAGGCCGCCGGACTTGGCGCGTGCTTCAAAGATGACGACATCGTTGCCCAGCATGGCCAGGCGGTGCGCGCACGACAGGCCGGCCGGCCCGGCGCCGACCACGGCGATCTTCTTGCCGGTGCGCTCGGCGCGCTGGAACGGGTAAGAGGTAAAGGAGGCGTGATCGAGCGCGTGCCGTTGCAGCAGGCCGATTTTGACGGGCTGGCCTTCTTCATCGTGATTGCGCACGCAGGCGTCTTCGCACAGGATCTCGGTCGGGCACACGCGGGCGCAGCTGCCGCCCAGGATGTTCTGCTTGAGGATGCCCGCCGCCGCACCGTTGATGTTCTGGTCGTGGATGTTGCGGATAAAGCTGGCCACGTCGATTTCGGACGGACAGCTGCGCGTGCATGGCGCGTCGTAGCAGTACAGGCAACGGGCGCTTTCGATGGCGGCCTGGCGGCTCGTCAGCGCCGGTGCGAGGTCGGTGAACTGTTCGGCCAGTGCGGTGCTGGAACTGGCCGCGTGCGGCAGGTGCTTGAGAGATTCGATCATTTTTTACATCCCTGTCTTTGTAATGTGTTCACCCACTTTGCGGAGCGTCGACGCTAACCTGATCGCCGTCGCCCCCCCCCCGGCGGGGGCCCCAGTGCCCTGAGCCGAACCGGGCGACGGGGCGCACTTGGGCCCCCGCCGGCGCGGGGGCGCCGAGCGTGCGGGGCGCCCGGGGCGGATTTGGACCAGTCGGCGTCGCGCGCCCTCAGGTT
>NZ_WHJF01000085.1:0-31011 GCF_011682185.1 Massilia genomosp. 1 | reverse complement strand
ATCCCGCCTCGAAGGTCGAGCAGCTGACACCGCGACTGTGGAAACAGCATTGCGCCGACAATCCGCTACGCTCGGACCTGCACAGATTTAACGGCTGATCTACAACGCCGCTCAGCTACCGCTTACGTATCGCTGTATCGGGCATGGCCCATGTAGGTCGCCAGCAGTGGCAGCATCTCTTGAACATCTGCCTTCTGTCGATGCCAATGCGCGAGCGGAGCCTGTCAATGATTTTGAGACACCTTATTGAATTTGTGAGAGTCTAAGTAGTCACCGGAAATTTATTGTAAATTCCGTCCCATAATTTGCGATGATGGAATTAACCTCGTCGAGCAGTCCCCTAGCCGAATTTGGCCCCATGTTTCTTGTAAATTCCCACTTGGTGATCTCCAATGCGTTTGCCGGCCACTCGTCATCTCCCTCAGCCACATGCTGAATGAAACAACTGTAAACCTCGCTTCCGCACCGGGCCGGTTTCAGGTGACAAACGGAAATTTGCAAGATAGTTGTCGTCTACCGGCCAAGATAATTGTCGCTCCCCAGCACCACCTTGACCGACTGTTTGCTTGTCTGACAGCGCTCCACCAAAAGCATATCTGGCTGCTCGGCCGGACTTGGGAGCACCTGTTGCAGAAACCTGGCACGCACGGACCGTCATTGCCCCGGGTTTTCGGTCAACACGTTGTTATGGGAGCTGGACATGCACAGCATGCTCCGCTGACGAGAAATGATGCAGCGGTACAGCTAGCTACTACGAAGCGATGAGTTTTCGATTAGGAAGAGGGATGCAGTCGAGCCGCCTGCCAGCCATCACTGCCTGGTGCCGTCCCGACTAGACAATTTTCGTCGATGAGGCATGCGATGGGCATGCCAAAACCTGGAAGGTGACAAAATTTGGTAGCAAACCCAAGCAATAATCGTCAGTTTCGAGCCACAAATTGTCAAATTTGCATCTCGGCGATGGTTTTTTTGTCCACTGGCCTGAATTCGGAGCTGGCACGGCGCTTGCATATACTCAAGTGCGGTTCACAAGTTCCGAATTAATCACAACTAGGAGTAGTAAAAATGAAATCGATGAAAATGATGAAAAAAGCGCAAGCCGGTTTTACCCTGATCGAACTGATGATTGTTGTTGCAATTATCGGTATCTTGGCTGCTGTTGCGCTGCCAGCATATCAGGATTATGTTGCTAAATCGCAAGTTACTGCTGGCCTGGCCGAAATCACACCAGGTAAAGTCAACGCAGAAACGAAAATTGCAGAAGGCACTGCTGCCACCGCCAATGAGGATCTGGGTCTGTCGAAGCTCCCAACCAAGCGTTGCACCATCAAGGTTGACGTTGCTGTTACTGGCGCATCGACCCTGACCTGTGAACTGATTGGTAACGCTGTTCTGTTGAAGAAAAAAGTCGAGTGGAAACGTGCTGTTGACAGTGCTGCGGGCCCAGGCGCATGGACTTGCTCGAGCGATGCCGATCCAAAATTGGTTCCTAAAGAGTGCAAATAAGAGAAAAAATAATATGTTTCCAGGGCGCTGCCCTGGAAACATACAAATGAATGCTCTTGTACGATTCGCATGAGATGACGTTCCCCAGGCCTCTTCCGGGTTTCCCGGCAGAGGCCTTGTCGTTAATGCGGACATAAAATTCGCCACCGCATTGACCTCCGGTCAGTACACATGGCTAAGTAAGTGTGCAGAAATTATTGTGATTTATCGCGAACAGAAGCGGATGCCTGGCAAGGCGCACGCCGCGACGCAGTGCGTGTACTGCTAGCGGTGGGCAACGCATCAAGGCGCCGCTTCTGGAAGCTGGAAATAGCAAGAATTTATGCGCACTTACTTAGCATCCTTGCCGGCGCACGCCAGCACAAAAATTCTTTCTCGCTCATCATGATGAAATCAACAAAAGACAATGCTCGTCCCGCTCACGGCGGCTTCACATTGATTGAACTGATGATTGTTGTCGCTATCGTTGGCGTGTTGGCGGCGGTCGCCCTTCCTGCCTACCAGGACTATGTGGCGAAGGCCAAGGTCGGCGCAGCAATAGACGAGGCTGCCGGTGGCCGGACCGGGATCGATAGCGAGATCGTCCTCGTGCCGAACATGGATGCCAGCGCTACCATGGCCGCGACGAAAATGGCAGCGGAATCGGTCCATTGCACAATCGCCACCACGGCAGCAACTGCCGGCGCCGTCGATCTGAGTTGTACGATCAAGAACGGCCCCTCGTCGGTCGCATCGAAAACCGTGACGTGGTCGCGTGCATCGACCGGCAACTGGACCTGCAAAGCCGTCGGTATTGCCGCCGCACATACAAGCTCGGTGTGCCCGCCTCAATAAACGCCGGTACGCAATGACACCAGTGCTGCGCGTCCCGCATTCACTGGACGGTGCTGGCGAGTGCCTCGGGCAAGGCCTGATCCCGCACTTCTTTCGCCTGCATCAAACTCCCCTTCCGCATATGGCTGAACTACCTGTGCACTGCGCAGGTCCAACCAGCGTGTCAGTCGATGTTCGCGTCGCTGGCAGCTTTCGCTGAGCCTTTCTCGCTCAAACGCAATCCTTTGTTTCACTGCTGGTGCTTCCGTTCGCCCAACGCAACGGCTGCGCCGTCTCCCGATGTTTGTCAACCTCATTGGAGTAGCAACATGAAATCAATGAAAATGATCCACGGTCCCGTGCTGCGCGGCTTTACCCTGATCGAACTGATGATTGTCGTCGCCATTCTCGCCATTTTGGCGGCCATTGCCCTGCCCATGTATCAGGACTATGTTGCCAAGGCCAAGGTTGGCGCGGCGGTAGCCGAGGCGGCCGGCGGCAAGGTCGGCATCGATACCGACATCATCATGACGCCCACCATGGACCTCAAAACAACCATGATCGCCACCCGCTTTGGTGACCCTGAAACACCCAACTGTACGCTCAGCGTGACCGCCGCCGACAATGGCAAAGCCGACATCATCTGCACCATCAAGGGCGGTCCGGCTCCGGTGACGGGCAAAAAAGTCATCTGGTCGCGCAGCGACGTCGGCCGCTGGACCTGCAAGGTGGACGGCATCAAGGCCGACTACACGACCGCCGCCTGTCCGGTCAAAACCTGAGGCCTTGTGCGGTGCCTAGCCGGCGCAGCTTGTTTGGGGCGGCCGCGCGAGGTTCCTGCCATTAATCGTCAATCGCGGCGTGCCAGTTGCCTGACTTGCCGCCCTGTTTTTCCAGCACCCGCACATTGGTCATGACCATGCCGCGGTCGACCGCCTTGCACATGTCGTAAATGGTCAGAAGGCCGACCTGGACCGCAGTGAGCGCTTCCATTTCGCCCCCGGTCTTGCCGACCGTCTCGACCTGGGCGCGGCAATGTACGCTGTTGGCCGCCTGGTCGACCTCGAAATCGACGGCGACGCGGGTGATCGCCAGCGGATGGCACAGCGGCACCAGTTCACTGGTTTTCTTGGCGCCCATGATGGCGGCGATGCGCGCAATGCCGAGCACATCGCCCTTTTTGGCGCTGCCCGACAGCACCAGCGCCATGGTGGCCGGCTGCATGCGGATGGTGCCGGCGGCCAGCGCGATGCGGTGCGTGTCGCTCTTGCCGGCAACGTCGACCATATGGGCCTGGCCGGTGGCGTCGAAGTGGGTAAGCTGGTCGTTCTGTGAGGTCGTCATCGGTTCAGGGGGGAAGTAGGGCGGTTCAGGTTATCGGTAATGCGAGGCCGCTGCTTTGCGGCGCACTTGCGGTTATCATAGCACCGTGAAATCGAAAACCGCCCCAGCCCACCCGCGCCCGCCGCGCCGCCCGTCGGCGCGCGCGCTGCTGTCCATCGCCCTGGCAACAGCGCTGGGCGCTTTGGCGCCGTCAGCCCCGGCCCAGAACAATCTCAGCGCCACCAGTCTGCCGACCCTGGGCGACACCGCGCGCGAAGACCTCTCGCCGGTGCTCGAACGCCGGCTCGGCGAGGAAATCATGCGCGACATTAAGCGCGACCACGATTTCCTCGACGACGATCCGATCCTGGAATACCTCAACGAATTCGGCAGCGGCCTGGTGGCGTCGTATCCCGGCGCGCGCGGCGAGACCAACGCCGATTATTACTTCTTCGCCGTGCGCGACCCGATGCTCAACGCCTTCGCGCTGCCCGGCGGCTTCATCGCCGTACACTCGGCGCTGCTGCTGGCCGCCCAGAGCGAATCCGAACTGGCGTCGGTCATGTCGCACGAAATTGGCCACGTGGCGCAGCGCCACATCGCGCGCATGCTGGGCCAGCAAAAGCAGGATGCCTTGATTCCCCTGGCGGCCATGATTTTGGCCGCGCTCGCGTCAAAGGGCGGCTCGGACGCGGCCATCGGCGTCTTTATGGGCGGGCAGGGCTTGCAGATCCAGCGCCAGCTCAATTTCAGCCGCGATGCCGAGCGCGAGGCCGACCGCATCGGATTCCAGATCATGGGCGCCGGCGGCTACGATACCTCCGGCATGGTGGCGTTTTTCGGGCGCATGCAGGCGGCCAGCCGTGTCTACAGCGACCTGATGCCGGCCTACCTGCGCAGCCACCCGCTGACCTCGGAGCGCATTTCCGACATCCAGGCGCGCATTCGCGAGACACCCTACCGCCAGCGCGTCGACAGCCTGGAATTCCACCTGGTGCGCGCGCGTGCCCGCGTGTTGCAGGACGAAAGCACGCAGGGACGGGCGGATGCTGCCGCGTTTTTCGATGCGCAACTGACCCAGCAAAGCCGCCAGCAGCAGGCCGGCGCCCAGTACGGGCTGGCCTTCCTGGCACTCAAAAAAGGCGAACTGGCCAAGGCCCAGACCTGGTTTGAGAAGGCACGCGGCACCATGCGTCCGACCGAGGGCGCGGTGTTTTCGACCGGGCAAGCCAGTTCCGACGGCGCCGCCATGTTTGCCAGCATGGGATTGGAAATCAAGTTGGCGGCCGGCCAGCCGGCGTCGCTCAAGCAGCAGGCGCTCAAGGACGCCGAGCAGGCGCATCTGCGCTATCCGCTCTCGCGTGGAATTGCGCGCCAATACGCCGACGCCATGATTGTCAACGGCAAGCTCGACGATGCCGCGCGCTTCCTGCGCGACCAGGCCCAGCTGTACCGCGAAGAGCCGAAACTGCATGAATTGCTGGCCAAGACCTACGCCGCGCAGGGCAAGATCGCCTTGCAGCACCTGGCGCTGGCCGAATCGTACGCGCTCAGCGGCGGCATGCTGGCCGCGCTCGACCAGTTGACCATTGCGCGCAAGGCCAGCGATGCTTCGTTCTACGACATGGCCGTGATCGACGCCCGCGAACGCGAATTGCAGGCACGCCGGCGCGAAGAGATGAAAGAAGCGAAGAAGTAGCAGGACGACGCGGCCGTACCGGGTTGCGGTCCGGCGCTACGAGCCGCCGCAGCCCCACGCGGCACCCTGCGCAGCCGTCATCGTTGCCTTTGCGCAGCGACGGTGTCAGCCGGACGTGCCGTCGACGGTCCCCGCATCCTCGTCAAATACCGCGGCCAGGCTCGGCGCAGCGAGGCTCCGCTCGCACCACTGTTCAAGCTGCGCTTGCGAGGCCTGACCGATATGCTCCGCCACCGGCTCCGGCAGGTTGCCGAAGCGCCCGCGCAACAGGCTGCCCAGTACTCTGCGTAGCGCGATTGCTTGACCCTCCTCGATGCCTTCGGCCTTTCCTTCGGCCTTTCCTTCGGCGCTACCCTTTTGAAAGCCGAGGTGCTGCATCTGCTCGGCCCAGGTTAACGTTGACAAGTCCAGGTCCAGATCCATGTCGCCCTCCTCTGCACTATCCAGGTTAAACAATTGCGTATCGTCCGCTTTGCGCGCCAGTAGCGCTTTCCACCATGCCCAGACCGAGGTCCGCAGGCTGGTCAGGGGCGTTGTCCTGAACCAGGACTTCAACGCCGGCACATGCGTCATTAAGACATCGGGGAACAACGAAAGTTCAATCCGGAACAGCAGCGCCAGCAAATCAGCATTGGCGTCGAGCGCCGCCCGGTCCAGGCGCCGCTGGTCGATCAACGCGTAGCGTTGCGATGGCTGCAAGGCCGCCAGCTCGGCGGGCGGCGCCGTCAGCAAGTCGGCCAGATCCATGGGCGCGCTCCAGCGCGGCGCGCCGTTGTAGAACACCAGCGGCAGCACAGGTGGCAACAGCAATTCCGGTGACAATGCATGGCGCTTGACCAGGTCCTGGCACAGCAAGCCCACGTAAGTCTGCATGCGCAGCGCCATGCAGCGGTCCACGCCCGACTGGAATTCGAGCAGGATGACTACGTCCATCAATTGATCGCCGACCTGAACGCGCCAGACCACGTCGCCCTGGCGTGCCGACGGCCGTTCGCTGACATAGTCCGCATTGATCCTTTCGAAGGCCGACAGGGCGACCCCGTCAAGCAGCTTGAAGGGAGTAAAGCCGGTGATCAGTTCGCGCACCATTTCCGGGTGAGCGAACAGCGCGCGGTATCCAAGGTCGTGTTGTTGGGTAGGCATGGGGCATTGTAGCGAGCGAGCCTGCCCAAGCTTTGCGCTGCATCAGTCGTGCGCAGGGCGTGCCGTCAAGCCGCCGCTGCGCGATCTGTGCCAGCGCTAAACGCCTGGCGGCGCCGGCATCCGGACAAACTGCAAGCGCGTCGCCACCTCGTCGCGCCCGATGCGCTCGA
This sequence comes from Massilia genomosp. 1, assembly GCF_011682185.1. NCBI lineage: Bacteria > Pseudomonadati > Pseudomonadota > Betaproteobacteria > Burkholderiales > Oxalobacteraceae > Massilia > Massilia genomosp. 1. The sequence goes on along the minus strand of NZ_WHJF01000085.1, from coordinate 24,357 downwards.
CCGGCGCGGCCTGGTCCTTGTACCGCAAGGTCAGCCGGCCGGCGCCGCCATCGAGCCAGTCCATCAGCGCGTCGTCGGACGCGGTCTTGCCGTCGATCTCGAGCGCCGCCATCAACTGCGCCACGTCGCGGTCGTCGACCTGGGCGATCTTGCCCGCGCTCTCGACGATCAGCTCGCCGTTGTCGGTCATCCACGCGCGCGCGATCGACGCCACCGGTTCGCCCGTGTGCAGCACCAGCCCCTGGGACGGATCGGTGCGCGCAATGAACGGCGTCGCTTCCAGGTTGACGAACACGCGCTGCGGCCCGTTCTGGAAAAACCAGCAGCCGCGCTCATCAGGCAGGTAATTGCGGTTGATAAAACCCAGCAGCGCCACCTGCACCACCTTGTCGCCCGGCAGGTTCAAGTGCTGCGCGCGCTCGTCGCGCATGCGCCAGTTGCCGCGCGCGTCGAGCGCCAGCCAGCCGTAGCAATGCGGCACGTCCGGCCATTTGGCCATCGCCTTTTTTACAATATCATCCATGGGCGGCAGCTTCGCATAGTTCGCCGGCACCTGGCACGCGCGTGGCAGTAGATGTCCCTGCGGCAGCATCGAAAAAACCCAGGATGCGGCGCGGCAGCCAGTCCAGCCGTCCCGGTGGATTGCCCACCGCAAAGCCGACATGCCCGCCCTGCGCCGGGTACTCCAGGGTCACCGCGTGCGCGGCGCTGGCCGGCAGATACTTCCCCGGCAAGAAGGGATCGTTGCGCGCATTGAGCACCAAGGTCGGCACGGTGATATCGCCCAGCACATGTTTGGCGCTGGCCCGGTTCCAATAGTCGTCGGTATCGCGGTAGCCATGCAGCGGCGCGGTCACCACGTTATCAAATGCGTACAGGTCGCGCGCGCCCAGCAGCGCGTCGCGCTCGAACAAGCCCGGAAACTGGTCCAGCTTGGCCAGGCACTTGGGCTTGAGGGTCTTGAGAAACATGCGGGTATAGATCATGTTGATGCCCGACGAGAGCGCCTCGCCGCCGCGCGCCAGGTCGAGCGGGGCCGACACCGCCACCGCCGCGTCGACGATTTCGGCCTGATGCTGCGACTCGCCCAGCCAGCGCAGCAGCGCGTTGCCGCCGAGCGAGACGCCGGCCGCGTACAGCTTGCCTTGCGTGCGTGTACGCAAACGCCGCACGATCCAGTCGACCTCGTTCGCGTCGCCCGAATGATAAAAACGCGGCGCCCGGTTCGGCTCGCCCGAGCAGCCCCGGAAATGCGGCACCGCGCCCGACCAGCCGCGCGCGGAGACGGCCGCCATCAGGGCGCGCGCATAGTGGCTGGCGGACGAGCCTTCGAGCCCGTGAAACAGCACCACCAGCGGTTGGCCCGGCTCCCCATCGACGACATCGACATCGATGAAGTCGCCGTCCGGCGTGTCCCAGCGCTCGCGCCGGAACGCCACCGCCGGTTTGGTCATGGCCACGGCGGGAAGCATGGTTTGCAGGTGCCCGCCGGGCAGCCACAGCGGCGCTGTATAGAGGGTGGGCAAGGTCAAATCAGTGCAGGCTGGAAGCCGGATGCTCGTGCGCCGGCACCGCGCCGGGCGCGACCGACACATGGTGCAGCACGATGCGCCAGCCCTGCGGCGTCTTGATGTAGACATTGGTGGCGATCAGGTGCGCCGGCTCGCCGCCGCTTGAGGTCACGCCTTCGATCACGGTATGCACCGAACTCATCAAATTATGCGTCTCGTGCAGCTGCGACGGCCGGATCTGCAAGCCGCCGCGTTCGAGGATCGCTTCCCACGACGCCTGGATCGCCGCATGCCCGTGCAGGCGCGGCCCGCCCGGGTGGATGCAGACGATTTCCTCGTCGTCGGCCCACAGCTGCATCAGCGCGTCGATGTCGGCGCGGTTGAGCGCTTCGTAGAAGGCGGCTTCGACCTCGGCCGCGCTACCGTTGAGTTGTTTTCCTCGTTTCATGCGGCCTCGGCGATGTGGGGGAAGGGGACTTTCTAGTGATGCGCCATCACGGTACCCGGCTTGAGGCGGTACTCGGTGCCACAGTACGGACACTTGGCCAGGCCGTCATGGCCGAAGTCGAGGAAGACGCGCGGATGGGACGACCACAAGGTCATCGCCGGATTCGGGCAATGGGCCGGCAAGTCTTTGTCGCCGAGTTCTACCGCTGGCGTTTTCGTGGCGTTCATGGATTCTCCGTCAGGCATGCAAAACCTCGATTTTAGCGGATTCGGGCAATTAGCCGAAATGATCGGTAAAATAGTCTCACGACATTACGGCCGCGTTCGCTTCTTTCCCTATGAAAACAGGCATTCCGGCGCCCACACTGATTGCGCTTCATGCCAGACCGCACTGTTTCATTTGTACCACCGCCGCATCCATGTGTGGCAAGAAAACCACATGAATGACGTGACTCCGCCCCCGGCCGCGCTGCGTCCTCCCGATGAAGATCAGGCCATCTGGCGCGAAGCGTTCAAGACCGGCCTGCCGACCCTGTTCGGCATCGGCGCCTGGGGCCTGGTGGTGGGCATTGCGATGGTCAAGAGCGGCCTGACGGTGCCGCAAGCGCTGGGCATGACCCTGATCGTCTTCGGCGGATCGGCCCAGCTCGCCTCACTGCCGCTGATCGTGGCCGACGCGCCGATCTGGGTGGTGTTCGCCACCGCGCTGGTGGTCAATTTACGTTTTGTCATCTTTTCCGCCTTGCTGGCACCGCACTTTGCCCATTTGCCGTGGCAAAAGCGCTTTTTGCTCGGCTACACGGCGGGCGACCTGACCGTGGCCCTGTTCCTGCAGCGCTTTCCGAGCGAAGAACCGGCCCTGGGCAAGGTGTCTTACCTGAAAGGCTTGCTGTATCCGAACTGGGTTTCCTGGCAAGTCGGCTCGATCGCCGGCGTGTTTCTCGGCAGCGCCGTGCCGACCGAGTGGGGCCTGGGCTTTGCCGGCACCCTGGCGATCCTGTGCATCATGATTCCCCTGACAGTCAACCGGGCCGCCCTGTGCGGCGTGCTGGTGGCCGGCGCCACCGCCGTGCTGGCCTACGAATTGCCGTACAAGCTGGGTTTACTCGCGGCCGTGCTGCTCGGCATGCTGGCGGCCATGACGGTCCAGGCCTTGAATGAACAGCGCGAAAAACGCGAAAAACGCCTCGCCGCCCGGGGAGAGCCGCGTGTCTGACGTCGAGATCTGGATCACCATCATCGCGCTGGCCTTTGCCACCGCCGCCACGCGCAGCTCGTTCTGGCTGATCGGCCATCACATCACCATCCCCAAAAAAGTCCAGGAAATGCTGCGCTTCGCCCCGGCCTGCGCGCTGGCCGCCATCATCGCGCCCGACTTGGTGCTGGGCAACACCGGCCAGTTGCAACTGGGCCTGGATAACTTCAAGCTGATCGCCGGGATTGCCGCCACGGGCTATTACCTGCTGAGAAGAAATATGCTTGAAACCATCATTTTCGGCATGCTGTTCTTTACGCTTCTGCGGATCTGTTTACAGTAGGGTTTTCGGGCTGGGCTTGCGGTAAAATAGCGTTCTTTCATCATTTGACTCGTGGATCGCCCATGCACGCTGTTCTGAACTTCACCCGTTTGCAAGACCTGATCGACCAACACGCCCTGCAAGGCAAGCGCGTCTTCATCCGCGCCGACCTCAACGTGCCGCAGGATGACGCCGGCAAGATCACCGAAGACACCCGCATCCGCGCCTCGGTGCCGGCCATCGCCGCCGCCATCAAGGCTGGCGCCGCCGTCATGGTCACCTCGCACCTGGGCCGTCCGACCGAAGGCGAATTCAAGCCCGAAGACAGCCTGGCGCCGGTCGCCGCGCGCCTGTCCGAACTGCTCGGCCAGCCGGTTGAACTCAAGCAAAACTGGGTCGATGGGGTCGAGCTTGCGCCGGGCCAGGTCGTGCTGCTGGAAAACTGCCGCGTCAACAAGGGTGAAAAGAAGAATGCCGATGAGCTGGCCCAAAAGATGGCCAAGCTGTGCGATATCTACGTCAACGACGCCTTCGGCACCGCCCACCGCGCCGAAGCGACCACCCACGGCATCGCGAAATTCGCGCCGGTGGTGTGCGCCGGTCCGCTGCTGGCCGCCGAACTCGATGCGCTGGGCAAGGCGCTGGGCGCCCCGAACCGTCCGCTGCTGGCCATCGTGGCCGGTTCCAAGGTCTCGTCCAAGCTGTCGATCTTGAAGGCCCTGGCCGACAAGGTCGATAAGCTGATCGTCGGCGGCGGCATCGCCAACACTTTCATGAAAGCCGTCGGCCTGAACATCGGCAAGTCGCTGGTCGAAGCCGACCTGGTCACCGAAGCGAAAGCCATCATCGACATGATGGCCGCGCGCGGCGCCCAGGTGCCGATTCCCGTGGACGTCGTGTGCGCCAAGGAATTCTCGCCAACGGCGGCGGCCACCGTCAAGGACGTGGCCGACGTGCAGGACGACGACATGATCCTCGACATCGGCCCGAGAACGGCGGCCACCCTGGCCGCGCAGATCGCCAAGGCCGGCACCATCGTTTGGAACGGCCCGGTCGGCGTGTTCGAATTCGACCAGTTCGGCGAAGGCACCAAAACGCTGGCGCTGGCCATTGCCGACTCCAACGCGTTTTCCATCGCCGGCGGCGGCGACACCCTGGCCGCGATTGCAAAATACGCGATCAGCGATAAAATTGGCTATATCTCCACGGGCGGTGGCGCCTTCCTCGAATTTCTCGAAGGGAAAACCCTGCCGGCAGTCGAAATCCTGTTACAACGCAGTTCCCAGTAAGCCCACAGCGCAGCCTTCCCGGCTGCGCTTTCACTTCAAGGACTCTTTATGTTTCGTGGTACCAAGATCGTCGCAACGATTGGCCCGGCTTCGACCGACTTCGATATTCTCGTTCGCATGATTGAAGCGGGTGTCGATGTGGTCCGACTGAATTTTTCGCATGGCAAGGCGCAGGATCATATCGACCGCGCCAACCTGGTGCGGCGCGCCGCCGCCCAGTGCGGGCGCGAAGTGGCGATCATGGCGGACATGCAGGGTCCCAAGATTCGTGTAGGTAAATTTGAGCAGGGCAAGATCATCCTGGAGACGGGCGACAAGTTCATCCTCGACGCCAAGTGGGGCGAGAACGGCGAACTGGGCAACCAGGAAAGAGTCGGCCTCGACTACAAAGCCTTGCCGCGCGACGTACGCACCGGCGACAAGCTCTTGCTCAACGATGGCCTGATCGTGCTGGTGGTCGAGCGCATTCTCGGCCACGAGATTTTCACCGTGGTCAAGGTCGGCGGCGAGCTGTCCAACAACAAGGGCATCAACCGCCAGGGCGGCGGCCTGACCGCGCCGGCCCTGACCGCCAAGGACATGGAAGACATCAAGACGGCCATGAGTTTCCAGGCCGACTATCTGGCTATTTCCTTCCCGAAAAGCGCGACCGACATGGAAATGGCGCGCCAGCTGGCCAATATCGCCGGCGAGCCCTACCACCATAAACCGATGATGATCGCCAAGATCGAGCGCGCCGAAGCGATTCCTGTGCTGCAAGAAATCCTGGACGCCTCCGACGGCATCATGGTCGCCCGGGGCGACCTGGCCGTGGAAGTCGGCAACGCCGCCGTGCCGGCGCTGCAAAAACGCATGATCCGCATGGCGCGCGCCTCGAACAAGCTGGCCATTACCGCGACCCAGATGATGGAGTCGATGATCGTCAACGCCGTGCCGACCCGCGCCGAAGTGTCGGACGTCGCCAACGCCGTGCTGGACGGCACCGATGCCGTGATGACCTCGGCCGAAACCGCGTCCGGCCGCTACCCGATCGAAACGGTCGAGATGATGGCCGCGATCTGCCTGGAAGCCGAACAGTCCGAATACAACAAGCTCGACGCCGACTTCCTGAACGTCACGTTTACCCGCATCGACCAGTCGATCGCCTATGGCGCCCTGTTTACCGCGCATCACCTGCGCGTCAAAGCCATCGTGGCGCTGACCGAGTCCGGCTCGACCGCGCTGTGGATGAGCCGTCACAGCATCGACACGCCAATCTACGCGCTCACGCCGAGCACCACCACGCACCGCAAGGCCGCGCTGTACCGCAATGTGCGCGCCTACAACCTGATGCAGGAAGGCGACAGCACGGCGGTGCTCAAGCAAGCCGAGGATTTGATGGTCGCCAAGGGAATCGTCAAGAAGGGTGACATGATCGTCGTTACCTGGGGCGAGCCGATGGGGGAGGTCGGCGGCACCAACGCACTGAAGATCGTGCGCGTCGGCGAATTTGGTTAGTGTAATCTGGCCGCGTCCCCGGGGGCGCGGCATGCAGCGATTTTTTGCGGCCTCGGCTCAATCACAGCCTGTCGCCGCCGCCGTCCACACGCGTTGCGCGCTACCCGCGCGGTCTGCGCTCCCGTGGCGGCACCCCGCTTTCTATTGTTTGGAGTATTACCATGTCCCTCGTATCCATGCGTCAACTGCTGGACCATGCCGCCGAAAACGGTTATGGCCTGCCTGCGTTTAACGTCAACAACCTCGAACAGGTGCAGGCCATCATGGCTGCCGCCGACGCGGTCGGCTCCCCGGTCATCATGCAAGCGTCCGCGGGCGCGCGCAAGTATGCCGGTGAAGCGTTTTTGCGCCACCTGATCGACGCCGCCGTCGAAGCCTATCCGCACATTCCAGTCGTCATGCACCAGGATCACGGCCAGTCGCCGGCGGTCTGCATGACCGCGATCCGCTCCGGCTTCACCTCGGTGATGATGGACGGCTCGCTCGAAGCGGACGGCAAGAGCGTCGCTTCCTACGAGTACAACGTCGATGTCTCGCGTGAAGTGGTCAAGTTCGCGCACTCGATCGGCGTGACCGTCGAAGCCGAACTGGGCGTGCTCGGTTCGCTCGAGACCATGAAGGGCGACAAGGAAGACGGCCACGGCGCCGACGGCCTGATGACCCGCGAACAGCTGCTGACCGACGTGGCCCAGGCCGCCGACTTCGTGCAGCGCACCCAGTGCGACGCCCTGGCCATCGCCATCGGCACCTCGCACGGCGCCTACAAGTTCACGCGCAAGCCGACCGGCGACATCCTTGCCATCGACCGCATCAAGGAAATCCACGCGCGCATCCCGAACACCCACCTGGTGATGCACGGTTCCTCGTCGGTGCCGCAGGAATTGCTGGCGATCATCCGCGAATTCGGCGGTGACATGAAAGAAACCTACGGCGTGCCGATTGAAGAAATCCAGGAAGGCATCCGTCACGGCGTTCGCAAGATCAACATCGACACCGACATCCGCCTGGCCATGACCGCCGCCGTGCGCAAGTACATGTTCGAGAACCCGTCCAAGTTCGACCCGCGCGACTTCCTGAAACCTGCCCGTGAAGCGGCGACCGAGATTTGCAAGGCGCGCTTCCTGTCGTTCGGTTGCGAAGGCCAGGCCGCCAAGATCAAGGTCATGACCATGGACCAGATGGCCGAGCGTTACAAAAAAGGCGAGCTGGCGCAGATCGTCAAGTAAACAAGTAAACAAGTAAACAAGTAAACAAGTAAACTGTAGGCCGAACACCGTAACACCCGCACGCGCCCTCGGGCGCGTGTGTTTTTTGTCCTGTCATTATTGCTGTTTTTTTGACCATCTTTCATCATGTACACAGGCAGCTGCCTCTGCGGCGCGGTCCGCTACGAAATCCACGGCGATGTCGATCGGACCAGCCTGTGCTGGTGCCGCATGTGCCAGAAGCAGCACGGCGCTGCCTGCGGCCCGTACGCGAACGTGGCCGCGTCGGCCCTGCGCCTGGTCGCCGGCGCCGGTGAGATCACGCGCTACGCCTCGTCGCCCGGCGTCGAACGGGCGTTCTGCGGCGTATGCGGATCGAACCTGACCTGGCAGATGGCGGAGCACAGCGACCGTATCGCCGTCACCCTCGGCACCTTCGACACGCCCTACGAAGGCCGGGTGACGCATGAATTGCACACCGATAGCAAGCCGGGCTGGCTGCCCTAACCACCTCAAGGATTCACATGTCTGGCGTTCTCGAAACAAACCTGAAGTCCCTGCCTTTCCTGCACCGTGGGAAAGTACGCGACATTTACGCCGTCGGCGACGACAAACTGCTGGTCATCCAGACCGACCGCCTGTCCGCCTTCGACGTCATTTTGAATGAGCCGATCCCCGAAAAGGGCAAGATCCTGACGGCCATGTCCAATTTCTGGTTCGCCAAGTACAAGGACTTGATGCCCAACCACGATACCGGCATCGATCCGGTCTCGCTGGTCGCGCTTGACGAACGCGCGCAGGTCGAAGGCCGTGCCATCGTGGTGAAAAAAATGACGCCGCTCGGCATCGAAGCGATCGTGCGCGGCTACCTGATCGGTTCCGGCTGGAAGGATTACCAGAAGACCGGCAAGGTCTGCGGCATCGACCTGCCGGCCGGCCTGCAGGAAGCGCAAAAATTGCCGACCGTGCTGTTCACGCCATCGACCAAAGCCCCGGCCGGCGCCCATGACGAAAACATTTCCTTCGACGAAGCCCAGAAGATCGTCGGCGCCGACATCGCGACCCAGGTGCGCGACTACGCAATCGAGCTCTACACCGCCGCCGCCGAATACGCGGCCACGCGCGGCATCATCATCGCCGACACCAAGTTCGAATTCGGCCTGGACGAGCACGGCACCGTACACTTGATCGATGAAATCCTCACGCCGGATTCCTCGCGCTTCTGGCCGATGTCGAGCTACCAGGTCGGCATGTCGCCGCCGTCGTACGACAAGCAGTTCGTGCGCGATTACCTGGAAACGCTGACCGGCTGGAACAAGGCCGCGCCAGCCCCAGCTGTGCCGGATGAGGTGATTGCCAACACCCGCGCCAAATACGTCGAAGCGCTCGAGCGCCTGACCGGCGACACCCTGAAGGCTTGATGATGAGCACTCAAGAAAACAAGCCGCTGGTCGGCATCGTCATGGGTTCCTCGTCGGACTGGGAAGTCATGCAGCACGCCGTCAACATGCTCAAGGATTTCGGCGTGCCCTTCGAAGCCCAGGTTGTCTCGGCCCACCGCATGCCCGATGAGATGTTCGCCTACGCCGAGAGCGCCCGCGCGCGCGGCCTGCGCGCCATCATCGCCGGCGCCGGCGGTGCCGCCCACTTGCCCGGCATGATCGCGGCCAAGACCATCGTGCCGGTGCTCGGCGTGCCGGTGCCGTCGCGCTATCTGTCGGGCAAGGATTCCTTGCTGTCCATCGTGCAGATGCCAAAGGGTATTCCAGTGGCCACCTTCGCCATCGGTGAAGCGGGTGCGGCCAACGCGGCGCTGGCCGCCGTTGCCATGCTGGCCTGCACCGATGACGCCCTGGCTGCGCAACTGGAACAATTCCGCGCGCGCCAGACGGCCGCCGCCAAGGCATCGGTATTGCCGGTATGACGCAACAGCATTCTCCGTCGCAACGCGCATTTTTGCCTCCGGCCCGGCTCGGCGTCATGGGCGGCGGCCAGCTTGGCCGCATGTTCGTGCATGCCGCCCAGGCCATGGGTTTCAAGGTGGCCGTGCTGGAAGCGGCGCCCGACAGTCCCGCCGGGCACGCCGCCGACAGCCTGATCGCGGCCGATTACAGCGACCCGCAGGCGCTGGCCCAGCTGGGCCAGTCCTGCGTGGCCGTGACCACCGAATTCGAAAACGTGCCTGCCGACAGCCTGCGCCTGCTGGCCACGCACGCCTTTGTCGCCCCCGGCGCCGATTGCGTCGCGATTGCCCAGGACCGGATCGCCGAAAAGCGTTTCCTGGCTGGCTGCGCGGCCCGTTCCGGCGTGCCGCCGGCGCCGCACAAGACCATCGCCGCGCTGGACGATATCGACAGCATCGACGACTCGCTGCTGCCAGGCATCCTGAAAACGGTGCGCATGGGTTACGACGGCAAGGGCCAGGCCGTGGTCCGCACCCGTGACGATGTGCGCGCGGCCTTCAATGGCATGGGCGGCGTGACGTGCCTGCTCGAAAAAATGCTGCCGCTGGCCTACGAAGTGTCGGTCCTGACCGCGCGCGGCGCCGATGGCGAGTCGGTGGTCTACCCGATCGCCGAAAACGTGCATCGCGAGGGCATCTTGTTCACCACCACCGTGCCCGGCCCGAATGTGTCGGCCGCCAGCGCCGCCAGGGCGCAGCAGGCCGCCAAAGTCATCGTCGACGAACTGGCCTATGTCGGCGTGCTGTGCATCGAATTTTTCGTGCTCACCGACGGTTCGCTGGTGGTCAACGAAATGGCGCCGCGTCCGCACAACAGCGGACACTACACGATGGACGCCTGCGTCACCAGCCAGTTCGCGCAACAGGTGCGCGCCATGGCGCGCTTGCCGCTGGGCGAGGTGCGCCAGCATTCGCCGGCCGTCATGCTCAACTTGCTTGGTGACATCTGGTTTGCAGACGGTTTGGATACGCCGCTTGAGCCGGCCTGGGCCGAGCTGCTGGCGCTGCCCGGCGCCTGCCTGCACCTGTACGGCAAGGAAGATGCGCGGCGCGGCCGCAAGATGGGCCATGTGAGCTTCATCGCCCCGACCCTGGCGCAAGCGCAAAGCCAACTGGCCGCCGCCTGCGCCATTCTCGGGATCGCGGCATGAGCGACGTTGCGCTCGACCTGGCCGCCATCGACGCGGCCGCCCGCCTGCTCGAACAGGGCAAGCTGGTGGCCCTGCCAACCGAGACCGTCTACGGCCTCGGCGCCGACGCCGAAAACCCCGACGCGGTTGCCCGCATCTACCAGGCCAAGGGCCGTCCGCAAGACCACCCGGTGATCGTGCATGTCGCACCCGATGCCGACCTGGCGTATTGGGCGACGGACATCCCGGCCGAAGCCGGGCAACTGGCGGCCGCTTTCTGGCCCGGTCCCCTGACCATGATCCTCAAGCGCGCCGCCAACATCCCGGACGCCGTCTCGGGCGGCCAGGATACGGTCGGCCTGCGCTGCCCCTCGCACCCGGTCGCCATTGCGCTGTTGCAAGCGTTCAAGGGCGGCAGGGGAGGGGTGGCGGCGCCCTCGGCCAACAAGTTCGGCCATGTCAGCCCGACCACGGCGCGCCATGTCATCGACGAGTTCGACGCCGACGGCACGGTTGACGCCGTGCTCGACGGAGGGCAGAGCGCGGTCGGGATCGAGTCGACCATCGTCGACCTGTCGCGCCTGGCCACCCACGGCCCGGTGCTGCTGCGTCCCGGCCACATCAGCGCCGAAGCGATCGCGGCGGTTATCGACGCCATGCCGGCCGCGCTTGATGCGGCCGCCCCGCGCGCTTCCGGCACCCTGGAATCGCACTACGCGCCGCACACGCCGGTGGCCATGCAGGCCAGTGCGGAACTGGCCGATACCCTCGCACGATTGAATAATGCGGGAAAGAAAGTAGCTTTGATACACTACTCGCACTTCCCGGATGTGTTCGCTGAGATTCAGTTACCCACAAGCCCGGAAGGTTTCGCACACGCACTGTATGCGGCGTTGCGTGCGATGGATACGGCCGGGGCCGACCTGATTCTGGTCGAAGCGCCGCCGCAGGACGATGCCTGGCTGGGCGTAAACGACCGTTTGCGCCGCGCAGCGCATGGCTCGACCGGCATCGTACACGGCCTGCTCAACCACGAACCCTTTTCCTGACGGACTAAAACCATGCGCCTCGCTTTCGCTGCTCTCCTCACCCTATCATTAACGGCTTGTGGAGGCGGCGACGACGCGCCCACGCCGACCCCGACTCCGACCCCGACCCCGACGCCCACCCCGACGCCCACCCCGGTGCCGACGCCCACGCCCACGCCCACGCCCACGCCAACGCCGGCCGCGCGCGGCAGCGTCATCGGCGGCGGCGCGGCCGTCATGCCGGTCAGTGCCAACGGCGCCAACGTCACCACCCTCGACCCGGCCGTGTTCGGCAAGCTGCTCGACTCGCTGCAGGTGGGCACCACCGCCATCACGGGCGAGCTCAAGTGTGCTGTGACGACCTACAAGGTGCGTTACAACACCGTCGGCGGCGCCAACGAAGCGACCGACGCCAGCGCCGCCATCATGGTACCGTCCGGCACGAACCCGGAATGCAGCGGAGCGCGCCCGGTGCTGCTGTACGCGCACGGCACCTCGGCCGAACGCAACTACGACATGTCGACCCTGGCCAACACCGAGTCGCGCCTGGTGGCCGCCATGTTCGCCGCGCGCGGGTTCATTGTGGTGGCCCCCAACTACGCCGGCTACGCCGATTCCACCCTGGCCTACCATCCCTACCTCGACGCCGCCCAGCAATCGAACGACATGATCGACGGCCTGCGCGCCGCGCGCAGCGTGTTCGGCGCCCTCAAGACCGCCGACTCCGGCAAGCTGTTCCTGACCGGCTACTCGCAGGGCGGTTACGTGGCCGTGGCCACCCAGCGCGCCATGCAGGGCCTGGCCGGTGAATTCAAGGTCACTGCCGCGGCCGGCATGTCCGGTCCGTACGCGCTCGGCCAGTTCGGCGACGAGATGTTCAACGGCAAGCCAGGCAAGGGCGCCAGCGGCTTCCTGCCGGCGCTGATCAATGCCGGCCAGCGCGCGGGCGCCGGGGTGTACGCCGCCTCCAGCGAGCTGTACGAAGCCCCGTTCGCGGCCGCCGTCGACCAATTCGCCAGCGGCGCCATCACGGTCGAAGCATTGCTGAAAACCCCGGGCTGGCCCGACAACGCCCTGTTCGCCAAGGATTCGCAGCCGCAAGCGGACGGCTACGGCGATTATTTCGGCGCCGGCAACCTGTTCAAGACCAGCTATCGCAACGCCTACCTGGCCGACCTCAAAGCCCATCCGTGCAACGTCAGCGCCGGCGCACCGCTGGCCTGCGCCCCCGAGCATCCGCTGCGTAAGCTCTTCGTCAAGAACGACCTGCGCACCTTCGCGCCGGGCGCGCCGCTGCTGTTGTGCGGCGGCCATGAAGACCGTACCGTTGCTTACAGCAACACGCGCGCCGCGGTCGACTATTTCCGCGCCGGCAGCGGCAGCGCGCTGGTCACCGAAGTCGACCTCGACGACACCCCGGGCAGCACCGATCCTTACCGCTCGGCCAAGGCCAACTTTGCCACCGCCAAGCTGGCCGTCAAGCTCAACGCCATCAAGAGCGGCGACTCGGGCGACCGGGCCGTGGCCGACACCTACCACGCCGGGCTGGTGGCGCCATTTTGCCTGAGCGCCGCACGCGGTTTCTTCAACGCCGCGCTCGCGCCTTGATGGGTGGCTTAAGCGCGCCTTAAATGTCCGCACGGTTGCCGGAACGATTGATATAATCCGGCAACTTTTTTATGGCGTGATCTGTTGCGTCCAACTGACGTTTTACCAATGTGTTTTCCTATACAAGTACGGGGAAGACTGGCATATTAGTTGGGTAGGGAAAAGCACGGCCGTTCGTTTATAACAATTATACAAATTTCACCAGGAGACACAATGCGTCACATAAATTTTGCGCTGACTTTGCTCACCGCAGCCGTCCTGACTGCCTGCGGCGGCAGCGAGACCGGCAACCAGGAACTGAAAACCAAATTCTCTTCCCAGGTTTCGTTCGGCGACAGCCTGGCCGACCTCGGCACCTACAACGTCGGCACCGTCAAATTGTTGGGCGGCGGCAAGTACACCATCAATGGCGACGGCACCGCCACCAATCCTGCCCTGAGCGGCAAGAACTTCACCGAATACCTGGCGGCCCAGTTCGGCCTGCCGGCGCCATGCCCGGCCCAGACCGGCCTCGACGGTGATGCCAGCCTCGGCTTTTCGGTCGCCGTGGTCAGCAATAACGCCTGCCTGAGCTATGCCCAGGGCGGCGCGCGCGTCACCAATCCGGTCGGCCCTGGCAACAAGGCTACCGGTGCCGCGATCGGCCAGCTGACCGTGCCGGTCGTCACCCAGGTCGCCAATCACCTGTCGCGCAACGGCGGCAAGTTCAAGGGCGATGAAGTGGTGATCGTCATCGCCGGCGGCAACGATGCGCTCGAATTGCTGGCCGAATTGTCGGTCCACGCCAAGGAAGCCGGCGCGGCCGAAGGCGCCAAGGTGGGCGCCACCAGTTTCGCCACCAACTTTGCCGGCCAGCTCGCGGCCGGCGCCACCAATCCAGCCGCTGCCGGACAAGCCATCGGCGGCGCCATTCTGGTTGCATCGCAACTTCCTGGCGCCAACGACCAGAGCATCATCGGCGCCGCCGTGCAGGCTGCCGTCGCCCAGGGCAACCTGGCGGCCGCCTCGCAAAGCGTGTACCTGCCGATGGCCGCCAAGGCCAAGGCTGCGGCCACGGCCGATGGCGAAGCCGCCGGCGCCAAGGCTGGCGCCGCTTTTGCCGCCGCCGAAGGCCCGAAAATGATCGCCGCCATGGGCGTGGCGGGTGACGAACTGGCCGCGCTGGTCAAGACCCAGATGGTCGGCAAGGGCGCCAACTATGTGGTTGTGAACAACCTGCCCGACCTGGGCCATGCCCCGGCTTCGACCAAGCCGACCTCGCCGCAAGCCTTGATCATCGCCATGGTCGACAACTTCAATGCCCACCTCAAGGCAGGCGTGGCCAGCGAAGCGAAGGTCCTGTACGTGGACTTGTGGGCCATCAGCCACGACCAGATCATCAATCCGGCGCCGTATGGCCTGAGCAACACCAAGCAGGCCGCTTGCGCTGTGAACAAGCTCGGGACCACCTCGCTCGGCTGCAATGTCGCGAACACGATCGCCGGCGACGTCAGCCGCTACATGTTTGCCGACGAAGTCCATCCGACCCCGTTCGAAAATTCGCTGATCGCGAAATACGTGGCAGAGCAGATGATCGTCAAAGGCTGGCTGTAAGCCGACCGCGCACATAATAAGAACCTGGAGAAAAAATGAAATTACGTATGAGTAGTGTCGGCAAGGCAGTTGCCGCGGCAGCCGTGATGGCAGTCGCGTCGGGCGCATCGGCGCAGTCGGCCGGCCAGTGGACGGCCAAGGTCGGCATCGCCGAAATCACGCCGAAGGTCAAGAGCGGCGACGTCAGCGCCCCCGCGCTGCCCGGTACCAAGGCCGACATCGGTTCCGACACCAAGCCGATCTTTTCGTTCTCGTACAGCCTGACCGATAACGTCTCGGCCGAGCTCGACCTGGGCATGCCGTTCAAGCACACCCTGTATGGCGACGGCGCCATCAAGGGCACGGGCGAGCTGGGCACGGTCAAGGCACTGCCGCCGACTTTTTTGGTGCAGTACCGTTTCTTCAAGCCGGACGCGATGCTGCGTCCCTACATTGGCGCGGGCGTGACGTACGCGTATTTCGCCAAGGAGACCGGTTCCGGCCGGCTGACCGCGATCAGCGACATCGGTGGCCCGGCCACCACCTTCAAGGTCAAGAACAAGCTGGCCAGCAGCCTGCAGGCCGGCCTGGTGTACAACATTAACGACCGCTGGTTCGCGGACGTGGCGTACATCAAGAGCTTCCTGAAGACCAAGGTCGATTTCTCGTCAGGCCAGACGCAGGACATCACGCTCGACCCGCAGGTGATCAGTGTCGGGATTGGCTACAAGTTCTGATGAAAAAACCCGCTTCGGCGGGTTTTTTTTGGGCCGTGCGCCGCGCTTATCGCAGCAAGCCGAAGGGGTTCGCCACCTTGACCGAGGCACTTTTCAAGACCTCGACGGCAATCCCAAGTTCTTCCCATGAAAAACTCAGTTCGACAACGTGCGTCGTGGTCTTGCACAGGTCCGGGGCAATGCGCATAATTTCCAGGGCCAGCGTGATTTTTCCCGCCGTGCCTTTGGTAAAGCGGATTTCAAAGTCTTTCTTGTCGGTGCAGCCGGTCGACGTGACCCAGATGGTCAGGTATTTCTCGTCGAAGCGCAGGCCGTGCAAGCGTTCCAGGGCATCTTTTTTGGCAATCATCGTGTCCATATCTACTCCATTGCAATGTTCAGGTCAGCCGGGACGGCCCTGATAGCAAATCATAGAAAAGCCCGCCGTCCAGCGCTTAAGCTGCGTCACGCTGCGTCCACTTGGCGCGCGATGGCCCGCAGGACGATGGCACGGGCGGGGCGACGATTTCTGGTGCAATAATGTTGCACAAAGATTATTTGTGTTGCTTTGTGAGCATTTCATAAGGTATCATCGAGCGTTTTGCCTTATTCAAATGAAGGATGATGGAGATGAACGTTCGCGAAAAAGCCATGGTGAAGCTGGCGGGAGGCTCGATCGGCTTTGCCATCTTGTATTCGATCCTCCTGAAAAACGGGCTGGGCGATTCGGGGTCGGGATCGCGTCTCAAGATGATGGCCGTGGCGGTGCCGGGTGCTTTCCTGCTGGCCGGCCTGATCGAACTGGTGACCGGCGCGCCCTTCCAGCAAGTGTCGTCGCACTGGGACAGCCTGCAGGGCTGGCAGCGCGGTGTGTTGGGAATCGTGATTGTGATCGTGTCGGCCATCGTCCTGATGGGAGCGATGGTGATGTTTGCATAAAAGGGGCAGGGTGCCGTGGCGGGTAAGCGCCCGCCCCGGCTGGCGGGGCGGGCGCGGTGTTGCCGACGCGGTGTTGCCGACGCGGTGTTGCCGACGCGGCGTTGCCGACGCGGCGTTGCCGACGCGGCGTAGCCGATGTGCTTACTGGAAGGCCTGGATGCCGGTCTGCGCACGTCCCAGGATCAGCGCATGGATGTCATGCGTGCCTTCGTAGGTGTTGACCACTTCCAGGTTGACCATGTGGCGGATCACGCCGAACTCGTCCGAAATGCCGTTACCACCCAGCATGTCGCGCGCCACGCGGGCGATGTCCAGCGACTTGCCGCAGGAATTGCGCTTCATCATCGAGGTGATTTCCACCGCCGCCGTGCCGGCATCCTTCATGCGGCCCAGTTGCAGGCAACCTTGCAAGCCGAGCGTGATTTCGGTCTGCATGTCGGCCAGTTTCTTTTGCACCAGCTGATTGGCCGCCAGCGGACGGCCGAACTGCACCCGGTCCATGGTGTACTGGCGCGCGGTGTGCCAGCACGCTTCGGCCGCGCCCAGCGCGCCCCAGGCGATGCCGTAGCGGGCCGAGTTCAGGCAGGTGAACGGACCCTTCAGGCCGCGCACGTCCGGGAAGGCGTTTTCTTCCGGGCAGAACACATTGTCCATCACGATCTCGCCGGTGACCGAGGCGCGCAGGCCGAACTTGCCGTGGATCGCAGGCGCCGACAAACCGGCCATGCCTTTTTCGAGCACGAAGCCGCGGATCGCGCCTTCATCGTCCTTGGCCCAGACGACGAACACATCGGCCACCGGCGAATTCGTGATCCACATCTTGGAACCGCTCAGGGCGTAGCCGCCGGGAACCTTCTTGGCGCGGGTGATCATCGATCCCGGATCGGAACCGTGGTTCGGCTCGGTCAGGCCGAAACAGCCGATCCATTCGCCGGTGGCCAGTTTCGGCAGGTATTTCTGGCGCTGTTCTTCGGTGCCGAATTCATGAATCGGCACCATCACCAGCGACGACTGTACGCTCATCATCGAGCGGTAGCCCGAATCGATGCGCTCGACTTCGCGCGCGATCAGGCCGTAGGCCACGTAGTTCAGGCCCGGGCCGCCGTACTGTTCCGGAATGGTCGGGCCGAGCAGGCCCAGTTCGCCCATTTCGCGGAAGATGCTCGTGTCCATGCGCTCGTGGCGGAAGGCCTCGAGGATGCGCGGGGCCAGCTTGTCCTGGCAGTAGGCGGCGGCGGCATCGCGCACCATGCGTTCATCATCGCTCAGCTGGAGGTTGAGCAACAGCGGGTCGTCCCAGTGAAATTTGGCTTTGCTCGGCGCATCGGATCGGGTCATGGCGGTTCCTGTCTCTGTTTTAGTATTGGAAATTGGAAAATGGTGCGAATGGCTGGGTCAACCAGACTTGTATAGACTGCTTTTTGGGTGTCTGGATTTTACCGCGTTTGGGTGCTGCCGAATTGGCCGCCGTGAAAAATGAGCGAGGCTTGCGGATGCACCGCGCATTCTTCGACTTCGCCCACGAAAATCACGTGGTCGCCTTCGGGATAGCGGCTGCGGTTGTGGCACTCGAACCACGCCGACACGCCCTTCAGGATGGGCTGGCCGGTGCGCGAGAGTTCGTATTCGATATCGCCGAACGGGTTTTCGCTGCGCTTGGCGAAGCGTTGCGCCAGGTGCGCCTGGTCGGCGCCGAGCACGTTGATGACGTAGTGCGAATTGCCGCTAAAGATAGGCAAGCTGTTGGCAACGTTGCCGAGGCTCCACAATACCAGCGGCGGGTCGAGCGAGACCGAATTGAAGGAGCTGGCCGTCAGGCCACGGAAAGTGCCGTCGGCCAGGCGCGTCGTAATCACGGTCACGCCGGTGGCAAACTGCGACAGTGCCTGGCGAAACTGCGCCGTGTCGAATGCGCGCGAATCGGCGCGGGGTGAGCTAGTGTTCATTGTTGCCCTGTGGTTTATGACATTATGCCAAATTTTGGCGCCATCGGGCTTTTCCGACGCAGCCGGCCGCATCGATTGCAGGTGCATGCGGGGGCGCTTTGCGTTACAGTGATTCTTATATCTGTCCGTAACCGGAGCGAGCAATGAAAAACCAATCTGCGACCCAGGTGGCCATTCTGGGCGGCGGCTGCTTCTGGTGCCTGGAAGCGGTCTTTCTGGAAGCGCGCGGCGTGCTCAAGGTCGAGTGCGGATACATGGGCGGACCGGAAGATCAGCCCACCTACGAGCAGGTGTGCGCCGGGGCCACCGGCCACGCCGAAGTGGTGCGCATCGTGTTCGATCCGGGCGCCGTCGATTACCGCGACCTGCTCGAAGTGTTTTTCACGATCCACGATCCGACCACCGCCAACCGCCAGGGCAACGACGTCGGCGCCCAGTACCGCTCGGTCATTTTCGTCGATTCGCCCGAGCAGGAAGCGACCGCGCGCCAGGTGATCGCCCAAATGGCCTGCGTCTGGGACGCGCCCATCGTCACCGAGGTGCGGCCGGCGTCGACCTGGTACAGGGCCGAGGACGAGCACCAGAATTACTTCAGCCGCAATCCGCTGCAAGGCTATTGCGCCCTGGTCGTGGCGCCCAAGGTCAGCAAGTTCCTGGCCACCTTCGGCGGGCGCCTGGCATGAGCCTCGCCGCCGCCCGGGAACGCCGATGAAGGTCGTGATCGTCGACGACACGCACATCAACCTGGTGCTCATGTCGCGCCTGCTGGAAAAGCTCCCGGATGTCGACACGGTGGCCTTCCAGTCGGCGCCCGACGCGCTGGCCTGGTGCCGCGCCCATCCCTGCGACCTGCTGGTGCTCGACTACATGATGCCGGACCTGAACGGGCTCGATTTCATCGCCGCGCTCGGGGGCGAGGCGCGCGAGCGCCCGCCGGTGCTGATGGTCACCGCCAGCCAGGAGGTGGAAGTGCGCCATCGCGCGCTGGAAAACGGCGCCAACGATTTCCTGATCAAGCCGATCGACAAGATCGAATTCTTGGCGCGCACCCGCAACATGCTCGAACTGCGGCGCGCCACCCTGGCCCTGCAAAGCCGCGCCAGCACGCTGGCGGGCGAAGTGGACAAGGCCACCGCCGAACTGCGCGCGCGCGAACAGGAAACCATCCTGCTGCTGTGCCGCGCTTCCGAATACCGCGACCCCGAAACCGGGGCCCACATCCAGCGCATGGCCCATTACTCCTGCCTGATCGCGGCCGAACTGGGCCTGTCGAACGAGGAGCAGGCATGCATCCTGAACGCCGCGCCCATGCACGATATCGGCAAGGTCGGCACGCCCGACCACATCCTGCTCAAGCCGGGCCGCCTCACGCCCGCCGAAATGGACATCATGCGCCAGCACGCGCTAATCGGCTACAACATCCTCAAGGCCAGCGAAGCGGGCATGCTGCAGCTGGCCGCCGTGATCGCCCACACCCACCACGAGCGCTTCGACGGCCAGGGCTACCCCAACGGCTTGCAGGGCGAGGCCATTCCTCTGGTCGGGCGCATCGTCGCCGTGGCCGACGTATTCGACGCCCTGACCAGCGTGCGCCCGTATAAAACCGCCTGGAGCCTGGACGCCGCGCGCGCCTACCTGCTTGAGAACAGCGGCAGCCATTTCGACCCGCAATGCGTGGACGCTTTGCTGCGGCGCTGGCCGGCGGTGCTCGAAATCCGCGAGCGCTTTCGCGACGGCGCGCGCCAGGACGCGGCGTAAGGGCCCATGCGGCACAAGCGACTGCTGCGCCAGCTGCGGCGCACGCTCGGCGTCCACAGCGAACGCGCCTTGCAGGAGCGCCTTGGCGGCTTGCGCGCGCTGGGCGATGCGCCCCTGGCCGAGGGCTTGAGCGCCTTGCTCGACGCCGTCTCGCGCAGTTACGAAGACGCCGAGCGCGACCTGCAGGTGCGCACCCGCATGCTCGACATCAGCTCGGCGGAACTGAACGGCGCCAACGACCAGTTGCGCGCCGAAGCGGCGCGCCAGGGCGAGGTGCTGCGCGCGCTGCAAGCGAGCCTGGGCCGCCTGGCCATGCCGGCCGCCTTCACCGCTGACGAGGGCGCCGCCGATGACGCCGATGATGACCTGCTCGGCCTCACGCGCGCCCTCGAACAACTGGTGCGCCAGCGCGAAAGCGCGCGCGAGCTGACCGAGCAGATTCTCGACCAGCTGCCCATCCCCGTATTCCTGAAAGACCGCCAGGGACGTTTTGTCCGCTGCAACCGCCAGTTCGAGCAGTTCGCGCAGCGCACCCGCGACCAGATCGAGGGCCGCACCATCGACGACATCGGCCCGCGCACCTGGGCCGGCCTGACCCACGAGGAAGATGAACGGGCCTGGCGCAGCGGGCGCATGGTCAGCAGCGAGCGCCGCCTGGCGCAGCGCGATCCGCCGCTCGACCTGGTGCTCAACCGGGTGGTGATCCGCAGCGGCGGCGAGCCGTACCTGCTGGGCTTTTCGATCGATGTCAGCGAACAGCGCGCCGCGCGCGACGCCCTGCAGCACGCGGTCGAATCGGCGCAGGCGGCCAGCCGCGCCAAGAGCGAGTTCCTGGCCAATATGAGCCACGAAATCCGCACGCCGATGAACGGCATCCTCGGCATGACCGAACTGGTGCTCGAATCGCAGCTGGAACCGCAGCAGCGCGAAGACCTGGCGCTGGTCAAGGGCTCGGCCGACGCGCTGTTGACCATCATCGACGACATCCTCGACTTTTCCAAGATCGAAGCGGGCAAGCTCGAGATCGAAGACGTCCTCTTCGACCTGGGCGCGCTGGTGCGCGACACCGTGCGCTCGCTGGCGCTGCCGGCGCGCCGCAAGGGGCTCACGCTCGATTGCCAGCTGCCGCCGCACCTGCCGCCGGCGATGAAGGGCGACCCGGGCCGGCTGCGCCAGGTGCTGATCAACCTGCTCGGCAACGCCATCAAGTTCACCAGCGAGGGCGGCGTGACGCTCGGCGTGAGCCTGCGGCGCGTGCTGGAACAGCGCTGCGACGTCGAATTTTCGGTGCGCGACAGCGGCATCGGCATCGCGCCCGAGAAGCAGAAACTGATCTTCGACGCCTTTTCGCAAGTCGACGGCTCGACCACCCGCCAGTACGGCGGCACCGGCCTGGGACTGACCATCTGCCGCCGCCTGGTGATGCTGATGCAGGGCGATATCGCCGTCAGCAGCGAGCCCGGCATCGGCAGCGTCTTTCGCTTTACCGTGCCGCTGGGGCAGATGGCGCACGCCGTGCCGCAGGTGCGCGGCGCGCTGCCGCAAGCGGTGGCCGCGGCGCCGGCGGCGCCGCTGTCGAAGGCGGGCCGCCTGCATATCCTGCTGGCCGAAGACAACCCGGTCAACCAGCGCCTGGCGCTGCGCCTGCTGGAAAAAATGGGCCATCGGGTGACCCTGGCCGACAACGGCGTCGACGCGCTCGAACACGCGCTGCACGGCGGCGTCGACCTGGTGCTGATGGATGTGCAGATGCCCGCCCTGGACGGCCTGGCCGCCACCCGCATCCTGCGCCAGTGGGAAGCGTCGGCGCCCGACGGCGGCCACCTGCCGGTGGTGGCGATGACGGCGCGCGCGATGCAGGGCGACCGCGAACGCTGCCTGGAGGCGGGCATGGACGATTACCTGTCCAAGCCGGTCGACAGCGCGCGCCTGCGCGAGGTGGTGGCGCGCTTTCATGGCCGCCAGGCCGGCGCGGTGCTCGATTGGAACGGCGCCATGCTGCGTCTCGATGGCGACTGCGAACTGCTGCTCGAACTGGCCGCGCTGTTCATCGGCGACGGCCCGCAACTGCTGGACGCGCTCGAGCGCGCGCTGGCGGCGGGCGATCAGGAAGCATCGCAGCGCGCCGTGCATAGCCTGCAGGGCGTGCTGCTCAACTTCGGCGCGCAGCGCGCGATCGCCTGCACCGAACGGCTGGCCGCGCACCTGCGCAACGGCGGGCCAGGCCTGCTGGCGCCTGCGCTGATGCACGACCTGGCCGCCTCCCTGCACGACGTCTACGCGGCGCTGGGCCAGCACCTGGGCGGCGCCTGAGGCCTTGCCGGCAGATTGCCTGCATCAATTCCTGATTCCGCTCCCCATTTTTTCGATGGCCGGTCCGCGTGTCGACGCCGCCCGGGGCCGTTTGTCGCCTGTCGATTCGGATAGGGGAGGCCCTATACGAAGCGTCAGGTACCCCGTCATGGCGCTCGGCTTATGCTGACTCCCGACTGCTGATCGTTGCCGACCCCAGGGAGCCTCGAACAAGCTGCCGCGCGCCGTCATTGTCGCCCTGCGATGCCCGCCGTACCTTGGTATGGCCGCGCTTCCCGGACGACACGTGCGCCGCCCGCTGCGGTTTCTCGATGCCCCCCGGCAGTCGGTCCCGCCGCCGGTCGCAAGCAATTTTTCTCAACGCGTCATTGTTGATTTTTTTCAAATCCAGAGGAGTACACGGACATGAATGAACAAGGCTTGGTGTTAGCGCTGAACGACGATCAGATTCGTCAAATTCACGCCCTTAGCGGACAACGGATGACGTCGATCCGGATCGTCCCCGACTTCCCTGGCGTGCAGGGTGGGCAGGGCGCGCAGTCGGTGCAGGGCTATCAGGGCGCGCAGGGATACCAGGGGCCGCAAGCTTCCGCCGGTTTCCAGGGGACGCAGGCCGTCATCGGCCCGCTCGGCTTCCAGGGCTCGGTCGGGCCGTTCGGCTTCCAGGGGCCGCAGGCGGTGGCCGGCTTCCAGGGACCGCAAGGTTTCTTCGGACCGTTCGGTTTCCAGGGCGCGCAGGGACCGGCGGGCTTTTTCAACCCGTTCGGCTTCCAGGGCAGCCAGGGCCAGCAAGGTTACCAGGGGCCGCAGGCGGTGTTCGGCTTCCAGGGGCCGCAAGGCTTCGTCGGGCCGCTCGGATTCCAAAGCGTCGTCGGGCAGCAGGGCTACCAGGGGCCTCAGGGCACCTTCGGTTTCCAAGGTGGACAGGGCTTCCAGGGACCGTTCGGCTTCCAGGGCCAGGGCTTCCCCGGCCAGGGTTTCCAGGGCTTCCCGGGGGCGCAAGGATATCAGCGCTACTAAGCTGACCCGGTAGCGGCGCTTCCCCATGGCCTGGGTGCTCTGGCATTGCCCAGGCTATGTTTCCAGCGTCTCGCCGGGCGGCGCGGCGAGCGTCAGCAAGGTTCTTCTTCACCACCACAAAGTCAACCAGGGAGCTTTATTGTGAATTCATCAGAGGTATTTTTTCCGGCCGGATGGCTGGCCCTGAGCAGCGAGCAGTCGGCGCAGATCAAATCGGCGCTGGGCAAGGATGTCAGCGCCGTTCCCGTGTATAACGTCGTGGCACTGGCCGGAAATAGTGGCTACCAGCCGCTCAATGTGGTGCCGGGGCTGGCCTGCCTGGTCGTGCATGAGGGCGCCCGGCAGCAATTCGGGGCACAGGACGCGTCGTTGCGGGCGCTGCCGGACGACATCGGACGCGAATCTGGCGGATCGACGTTTGGCAGGGACGCCAGGCCGATGACGCACCAGGGCGACGACGAGGCCGCCAAAAACGCCAAGCTCAAACAAAAGTAAGCGGGCCGTGCCGGGGCGGGATTGGCATCGCGCTACATGGAAGTTGATCCTTGCCCCACGCCAGGCGCCTTGCGCACGTCCGGGGAGAGTGGCTTTCAGTCAAGGTGAGACTGTGCCCGTAAGATCGATCAGCGTGTCGTAATGTCCTCTCAGCTCCAGAACCAGTTCATCGAAGGTAAAGCAGTGACGATGCTGACTGTTAATCACGGTGAATTTTCTGCGCCACTCGATCTGCTCAGTTCGCGTGGTCTGGGCCGATCGTGCAATGAGCGCCAAGCGTAACTGTTCAGCCCCTATGAAGGGATATCAGAAACCTGAAAATTTTTCTTAAAAGACGTGCAAAAACGGTAACTGTTTAGCCTGAGCGAGCACGTGCCAGAGTTGTTCGTTTCTTGAAATCGGT
>NZ_WHJF01000084.1:0-31283 GCF_011682185.1 Massilia genomosp. 1 | reverse complement strand
TCGACTTGCATGTGTAAGGCATGCCGCCAGCGTTCAATCTGAGCCAGGATCAAACTCTTCAGTTCAATCTCTGTTTAATGTCCTTGCGGACAGATCGCTCACTCAAAATACTGACAGGCCACTTCTTGCGAAGCGCCTAATTTCTTTTTTGTGAACATTTGATAATTTAAGTATTCAACGTCGCTTGCGCTTCGTTGGCACCTTCATCAAACGCCCACACTTATCGACTGTTAATTGTTAAAGAACGTATTCGGTATTTCTATCTTGCCGCATGGTACGAAGCGTTGTGTTCGTTGCAGCAGAGAGGTGAGATTATGCAGCGTTTCGCGTTTCTCGTCAACCTCTTTTTCTTACGTCGCTTCTTTCGAAACGCCCCTGGACTGCCTGCTAACTACTTGATTTCGCTAGCGTTTCAGCGGGGAGGCGAACTATAGCAAAGGCCTCGCCACCCTGGCAAGGACTTTCTGAGGTGCTACACATTCCGTCGCGTCCGGCCGACGCTTTCTCACGAATACACGCATTTATGTGTCGCGCGGCCCCTCCCTGACCGCAGCCAGGGCACCGAATTCATCGTCGGTAAACAGCCGCGAGCGGGTCAGGAAGCGCCTTCCTGTCCCATTGTCCAGGGAGAACATCCCGCCGTTGCCTGCGACGACGTCGATGATCAGTTGCGTATGCTCCCAGTAAGCGAACTGGTCCCTTCCCATATAGAAGGCGGCGCCATTGATCTCGCCGACATGCACATCGGTATCGCTGATATTGAATTCGCCGTCCGGATAGCACATCGGGGCGCTGCCGTCGCAGCAGCCTCCCGATTGAAAGAACATGAGCGGCCCATGCCGCGCGCGCAACTCGTCAATCATTGCGCGCGCGGCATCGGTTGCGACCACGCGTGAAAGCGCGTCAACCATATACAGCTCCCTGCTTAAAAGAAGCCCATCGCGTTCGGGTTATAACTGACCAGCAGGTTTTTGGTCTTCTGGTAGTGATCGAGCATCATCTTGTGATTTTCGCGTCCGATGCCCGATTGCTTGTAACCACCGAAAGCCGCATGGGCCGGATACAGATGGTAGCAATTGGTCCACACCCGCCCGGCCTCGATGGCGCGACCGACCCGGAATGCGCGCGACCCGTCCCGCGTCCACAAACCGGCGCCGAGTCCATACAAGGTATCGTTGGCGATGCGCAGGGCGTCGGCTTCATCGGTAAACGTGGTCACCGCCACCACCGGACCGAATATCTCTTCCTGGAAGATGCGCATCTTGTTATCGCCCTTGAATACCGTCGGCTGCACGTAATACCCCTCCTTCATGTCGCCCGCTTGCACATTGCGCGCGCCGCCGGCCAGCAGCTCGGCGCCCTCCTGCTTCCCGATATCGAGGTAGGACAGGATTTTCTCCAGCTGTTCCTGCGATGCCTGGGCGCCGATCATGGTCGAGGCATCGAGCGGATTGCCCTGCTTGATCGCCGCCACCCGCTCCAAGGCGCGCGCAATGAATTTGTCGTAAATCGATTCCTGGACCAACACGCGCGACGGACAGGTACACACTTCGCCCTGGTTCAGCGCGAACATGGCAAAACCTTCCAGGCACTTGTCGAAAAACGCGTCGTCCGCATCCATCACGTCGGCAAAGAAGATATTCGGCGACTTGCCGCCCAGTTCCAGCGTGACCGGAATCAGGTTTTGCGCCGCGTATTGCATGATCAGGCGGCCGGTAGCGGTCTCGCCGGTGAAGGCGATCTTGGCGATGCGCTTGCTCGACGCCAGGGGCTTGCCCGCCTCCAGCCCAAAACCGTTGACAATATTGAGCACGCCCGGCGGCAGCAGGTCGCCGATCAGCTCGATCAGCACCATGATCGAGGCCGGTGTCTGCTCGGCCGGTTTCAACACCACGCAATTGCCCGCAGCCAATGCCGGGGCCAGTTTCCAGACGGCCATCAGGATCGGAAAATTCCACGGGATGATCTGCCCGACCACGCCGAGCGGCTCATGGAAGTGATACGCGTACGTGTCATGGTCGATCTGCGCGACCGAACCTTCCTGCGCACGGATGCACCCGGCGAAGTAGCGGAAATGGTCGATCGCCAGCGGGATGTCGGCCGCCGTGGTCTCGCGGATCGGCTTGCCGTTATCGATCGTCTCCGCCGTGGCCAGCAAGCTGAGGTTTTCTTCCATGCGGTCGGCAATCTTGTTGAGGATATTGGCGCGCTCGGCCTGCGAGGTCTTGCCCCAGGCTTCCTTGGCGGCATGCGCGGCGTCCAGCGCCAGCTCGATATCTTCCGCGCTCGAACGGCCCACCTCGCAAAACACCTGCCCGGTGATCGGCGTGATGTTTCCGAAATACTCGCCTTTAACGGGCGCAACAAATTTTCCACCAATGTAATTTTCGTAGCGTTGTTTGAACGGATTGGCTACGCCCAGCTTGCTGATATCTGCGAGATTCATGTCGTCATCTTCCTTTTATGGTTATGTACCGGGAATCCAAGCATAGACGCACATCAAAACAAGTAGCTGCGCAAACGCAAAGAAACTTCAACGGCTACCCAGAGGCTAGTCCTTTCGTTGGTGCTCTGGCGCACATTACGCGCGCAAGCCATCCGGGCTCGCTGCAGGATCCATCGCGCCCGCGTATATTGCGTACCGACGCTCAACATCCCCCGGAGAACCCATGACGCAGCACCCGTTTCGCCTGAACACGATCGCCACCTTGTTTGCGCTCGGCGCCACCGGCATGGCAGCGGCAGCGCCGGCCGACGCGCCGCTGGCCGATGTGGTCGTCATCAGCGGAAGCCGGGTCGAGCACACCAGTTTCGACTTGCCGGCAGCCATCGACGTGCTCGACGCCGCCTGCATTCGCGACGGCCAACTGCGCGTCAACGCGTCCGAAGCGCTCTCGGCAGTGCCCGGCCTGGCGGCCCAGAACCGCCAGAATTACGCGCAGGACTTGCAGATTTCCTCGCGCGGCTTCGGGGCGCGCTCGGCCTTCGGGGTGCGCGGCGTGCGCCTGATTGCCGACGGCATCCCGGCCACCATGCCGGACGGACAGGGACAGGCGGCAACTTTCAACCTCGACATGGCCGAGCGCATCGAAGTCTTGCGCGGGCCGTTTTCCGCCATCTACGGCAACCATGCCGGCGGCACGGTCCAGCTGTTCACGCGCGACGGCCAGGGCCGGCCGAGCGTGGAAGGCACGTTTATTGGCGGCAGCGCCGGTACGCGCAAGGCAGATGTCAACGCCCAGGGCGAGACCGGCGGCATCGGCTACGTGATCGACACGTCCCGCTTCCAGACCGACGGCGAGCGTGCGCACAGCGGCGCCACGCGCGACCAGGGTTTTGCCAAGCTGACGCTGGCGCCGACCAGCACCAGCAAGCTGACCCTGAGCGCCAGCGCGCTGAGCCAGGACGACACGCAAGATCCGCTCGGCGTGACCTGGGCCACCTACCAGCGCGATCCGCGCGCCGGCGAAACCGACGCCACCGATACACAGAATCCGAAGCGCACCATTGCCGACCGTTACAACACGCGCAAAAGCATCGACCACAAACAAGCCGGGGCCGCCTTCGAGCAGCGCCTGGGCGACGACCGCGTGCGGGCGATGGTGTACGGCGGCCAGCGCCAGGTGATCCAGTACCAGGCGTTTTCCAAATTCGTGCAAACGCCCGCCAGCCAGTCCGGCGGCGTGGTCGATTTCGACCGTGATTTTTACGGCGCCGACATCAACTGGCTCAGCGTGCGCAATGTCGCCGGCGGCAAGCTGAGCACCACCATCGGCATCGATTACGGCCGTTCCAGCGACCAGCGCCAGGGCTACGAGAACTTTATCGGCAACCAATTCGGCCTGCAGGGTACGCTGCGCCGCGATGAAAGCAATACCGTATCGAGCGTCGATCCGTATGCCCAAGCCGAATGGCAAGGCGGCGCCTGGGTCGTGAGCGCCGGCCTGCGCCACAGCCGCATGCAAGTCGGCGTGGACGATCGTTTCATTACAAACGGCAACGACAGCGGCGGCGTTCATTTCCGCCACACCACGCCCGTGCTCGCTGCGCTGTACAAAATCTCGCCAACCGTGAATGTGTACGCCAGCGCGGCGCGCGGCTTCGAAGCGCCGACCTTGAATGAGCTGTTCTATTCAGGTGCGGGCGCCGGCTTCAATTTCGCCCTCAAGCCCGCCACCAGCACGCATGTGGAAACGGGCGTCAAAGCCTATCTCGGCAGCAACACGCGCATCAATGCGGCGGTCTTCCAGGTAAAAACCAGCGACGAGCTGGTCGTCGACATTGCCGGCGGCGGACGCACCAGTTACCGCAATGCCAGTGAAACCTTGCGCCGGGGCGCGGAAGTCTCGCTGGACAGCAATTTTGGCGCGGGATTCAGTGGCCGCCTGGCCATGACCGCCTTGAACGCTACCTACGAGCAAGGCTTCGGCAATGTTGCGGCCGGCAGCCGCTTGCCGGGCGTGCCGAAAGCGAACCTGTTCGGCGAGCTGGCGTGGAAGAGCAGCAACGACGGCGTCGGCGCCGCGCTCGACACCATCGCCAGCGGCAAGGTCTATGCCGACGACGCCAATGCCGATATCGCCGCCCCTGGCTACGCGATCGTCAACGCCCGTTTCCAGGCCAGGCAGTCACTCGGTGGATGGCGCTTCAAGCAGTTCGTGCGCCTCAATAACCTGAGCGACAGGCGCTATGTGGGATCGGTGATCGTCGGCGACGCCAACAAGCGCTTTTATGAAGCGGCGCCGCAGCGCAACTGGCTGGCGGGCGTGAGCGCGCAATACGTTTTCTGATCAGGCCCGTCGAAAGAGCGCTACGGCCAGGCGTCCGGTTTTTCTCTGGCGCATAAGCGGCTGATCAGCGCCGGAGCCACGCCGGCAGGTTTTCTCGCGCTGAACAAGAAATTCTCATCCAGCCGCGCCGGCTCACATCGACCCCGGATACAGCTTCGCCAGGGTCGCGCGCGCCACCTCCGTCGCGATCGTCTCGACCTCGGCAGCCGCCTTGCCCGCAGCGCCCTCGCTGCGCAGCGCCTGCCACAGGTCGGCCAGCCGCCCCGCCTGCCGGGCCACCGCGCCCTCCACTTCCGCCTGCCAGAAGTCCGGCGCCTCGCCTTCCACGAAGTTGCCGCGCCCGCGCCCGAAGTGCGCCACCGCCAGATAACGCAGGATGCTACTGACCAGCAAGGTTTGCAAAAAATCGTCGGCGAACTGCATCGTGGTGCGGTTGCGGTCGGTGCTGGTATTGAAACCCCAGGCCGCGCCGGCCGCCGTCAGCGCCCCGACCACGCCGCCCAGCAGCGCCCCGGCCCCGAAGGTCAATCCGCCCGCCATCAGGTCGGCCGACAAGCCCGTCGCCGCGCCCGACACCACCGCCCCCAGCAAGCCGGCCTGGGCGCGATCGAGCGGCGCGCGCACGGTGAAATTCTTGCTCACGCGCGCGTTGATCTTGGGCGCCTCGCTCGGATCGAGCTGATGCAGCGCCAGCAGGCGACCGGTGGTGGCGGCGATATGCTGGTTCAGCCTTTCCACCAGCAAGCCCATGGCCCGCTCCTGCCGCTGCTGGTCGCTCTTGCCCAGGCCCACCACTTTCATGGCTGACTTGATGAACGTTTTCTCGTCGGCCTCGACCGGCTCGCTGTCGCGCGCGGCACTGCTGATCTGGGCGCTGGTGATCCGCATCGCTTCGACAAAACGCTCGCGGTTGTTGGCTTCCCACAGAGCAAACAAGCGCGCGTATCCGGCCTGCTTGGGCTCCTCGACCAGCTTGCCCACCGCCTCGTAAAAGACGCGCTCATGCACCCAGCAGCGGGCGAAGGCATCGAGCGCCAGCACATCGCGCACGATCTTGTACTGGTCCAGGTGCTGTTTCCAGGCCGTTTGCTCCTGCTGTTCTTCGTGCGCCGGACGGGGCGGCCCCAGCTGGTTGAGCAGCACCACCACCGGTTTGCCCAGCCATTCCAGGATGCGCATTTCGGCCGGCAGGTAGCCGGCGTCGCGCGGATGTTCGGACGAGTTGACCAGGTACAGCACCACATCGGCCTCGTCGCGTGCGGTGCGCAGCGCTTGCTGGCTGAGCCAGAACGGACGGTCGCGGTAGCGGTCCAGCACTTCGCGCAGGAACCAGCCGATCGGATTGCCGGCCGTGGCCAGCCGCTTGAGCAGGCGCACCGAGTCGCCGAAGCCGGGCGTATCCCACAGTTGCAGGGTGTCGCCCTCGTTTGTCTTGAGCAGCAAGTGCGACTCGGCAAAGATGGTCACGTGGGCGGCATCACGCACTTCCCCCACATCGACCCCGACCAGGGTGCGCGCCAGGGTGGTCTTGCCGTTGTTGGTGTGCGAAATCAGTGCAAACTGGATATGGACAGGGGTGTCGCTCATGATGCCTTCGATAAACTAAGACCGGCGCCGAGCTCCAGCGGGCGGCGCTCGGGATGGAGCAGGTTGACGATGGTGGCCGGGGCGCGGTGGAACTGGCAGAACTGTTGCCACAGCGCGGTGCGCTCGGCCAGCCGTACATCGGCCCCGGCTTGCGCACCGCTGCGCTCGGTCAGCGCCGATTCGTCGATCAGCACGGCAATGCCGCGTTGCGAGGCGCGCACCAGGTGGTCGAGAAAGGCGCCGTGATTTTCCTTCTCCGGCGTTGCTGCCAGGCTGAACAGCACGGCGGTCGCCGTCACATTCGCATCCTCCACGCTCAGGTCGCGCAGGGTATCAACCGCTTCTTCGCCATAGCCGGACGACGGGCGCAGCATCACCCGCGCCTGCTCGCCGAACAGGGTGACGGCGATCTGCGCCAGGCCCTTGTCGCGCGCCTCATCCAAGGTGTAACTGTAAGGCAGCACGCGCAGCAGGGCCGGCGCGCTGGTGCCGGCCTCGCCGTTAAGCTTGCGGAAGTAGGGCTGTTCCAGGTCCAGCGGAAATGTATTGCGCATCCGTTGCGCGCGCCAATGCGCCACGCCAGCGAGCACCAGGCGCGGCAGCACCACCAGCAGCAGCAAGCTCGCACCATATAAATGCACCCACTTGGCCCCGCCCGCCCCGGTCGGCACTTTCGAAAATTGCAAGGCCTCGATATCGGCGATGCTGAAGCCTTCCAGTGGCAACAGGGCCACGGCCGGCGCAAACAGCACCGACAGGACCCCATGCACTTGCGTGGCGTTGAGGAAGGTACTTTCCCAGCCGGCCACATATTGCGTCAGGAACCCGCGCGCGTACAGCGACAGCACCGCGCCCACGGCAAACATGGCGGCGGCCAGGTGCATGGTGCGCGCCAGGCGTGCCTGCGTCAGCTTGGCGCTCAGCTCGCTCCACTGGAGGCTGAAATTGGTCAAGCCGGCCGCCAGCACGTTCGGTAACTTGCGCGGCAGCGACAATTGCGCCCCGCTCAGGCGGCGCATCAAGGCCGGCGAGACCCAGCCGTTCTTGCGTGCCGGCACCAGCACCCACGCCATCAACAACAGGTACACCAGCATATTCCAGCCGATAATGGCCAGCAGCGGCGCCGACAGCAAGTCGACCCGGTGCGGATCGCCAATCCGGTCGACCGCCGCGCCGAGCACCAGCGCCAGCAGCGGCACGCCCAGCGACAGCGCCTTGAAGCCGCCGCGACGGCGCGCAATGGCGGCGAACGCGGGCGTACGCTCGCCCAAGCGCTTGAGGATCTGCTCGGCGCGCTGTTGCAAGAAGTGCTCGGTGGTCACTGCCGACTTGCTGTCGGACGCTTGCCACTGCGCCAGTTCCTTCGCGCTGCGGCTGGCGTACAGGCGATCGTCGTCGCTCAGCACCTCGTGCTTGCCGTCCATGCTTTCGATCGAGCGCACCAGCACCACGTCCCTTGCCACCTGTTCGTTCATGCTTTTCCTGTTCTTTTACGAGCTCGCTTGCGGGTACCTTGTATGAAACGACAACATTCACAGGCCAATTGTGCCGCACTTTGCCGCCCTGCGCTGGTCTTGCAGGAACGCGACAGCGTGGATGTGCTATCTTAACGCGGAATTTTCTTGACACTTTCTTATCTCTCCTCACGATGCGCCTCCCAGACATACTTTCCACCCACGACCCACTGCTGGCCAGCGAACTGGCCCAAGCGATCGACAACAAGACCAAGCCGCTGGGCAGTTTGGGCGCGCTCGAAACGCTGGCCCGGCAGATCGGCCTGATCCAGCAAACGACCAGAGTCGCGCTTCACAAGCCGGCCATCCTGGTGTTCGCGGCCGACCACGGCGTGGTGGCGGAAGGCGTCTCGGCCTATCCGCAAAGCGTCACCTGGCAGATGGTCGAGAACTTCCTGTCCAGGGGCGCGGCGATTAACGTGTTCGCGCGCCAGAACGGTTGCGCGCTGCAGATTATCGACGCCGGCGTGAACCACGACTTCGGCAAGCGGGCGGCGCTCATGGACTGCAAGGTCGCACGCGGCACCGCCAACTTCGCGCAGCAAGCGGCCATGAGCTGGGCCGAATGCGCCGCCGCCCTGGCGCACGGCATGCGCATCGTCGGCAACCTGGAGGGCAATGTCATCGGCTTCGGCGAAATGGGCATCGGGAACACCACCGCCGCCGCCGCGCTGATGCACAAGCTGACCGGCGTGCCGGTGGCCCACTGCGTCGGCGCCGGCACCGGTTTATCAATCGAGGGCGTGCTGCACAAGCAAAGCGTGATCGAGGCGGCCGTGACCCTGCATGGCGACATGAGCGAGCCGCTCGACATCCTGGCCACCTTCGGCGGCTTCGAGATCGCCATGATCGTCGGCGCCATGCTCAAGGCGGCCGAACGGCGCATGGTGCTGCTGATCGATGGCTTCATTGTCAGTAGCGCGCTGCTGGTGGCGGCGCGCATGCAGCCGGCCATCCTCGACTACTGCGTCTTCTCGCACTGCTCGGACGAAGCGGGCCACGCGCGCATGCTCGAACATTTTCACGCCAGGCCGCTCTTGAACCTCGGCCTGCGCCTGGGCGAAGGCACCGGCTGCGCGCTGGCGCTGCCGCTGCTGCACGCGGCCGTCAACTTCCTCGGCGAGATGGCCACCTTCCAGTCGGCGCGCGTCAGCGGCCAGTCGGCGTAAATACAAGCCATGGCCAGCATCGTCCACCAGTGCCGGCTGTTCTTCATCGCGCTGCAGTTCTTCACGCGCGTGCCGATTCCGGGCTGGGTGGGCTTCGATCCATCCTGGCTACACCATGCGTCACGCTATTTTCCGCTGGTCGGGGTGGTGGTGGCCAGCGTGGCGGCGGCGGTGTACGCCGGCGCGGCGGCGCTCTTTCCCGCTCCCGTGGCGGTGATATTGTCGACGGCGGCGGCCATCTACCTGACCGGCGCCTTCCACGAAGACGGCCTGGCCGACATGTGCGACGGTTTCGGCGGCGGCTTGAGCACAGAGCGCGTGCTCGAAATCATGAAGGACTCGCGCATCGGCACCTATGGCGCGGTCGGCATGGGGCTGACGGTGGGCCTCAAGTGCGCCGCGCTGTGGTCCCTGCCCACACCGGCCGTCATGGTCGCGCTGTTCATCGCCCATCCTTTATCGCGCCTTGCGGCGGTGAGCCTGATCTGGGAAATGGACTACGCGCGCGCCGAGGGCAAGGCCAAGCCGATGGCCCAGCATATGAGCCACCGGGAATTCGGCATCGCCTGCGCCTGCGCCGGCGTGCCCGCGCTGGCCCTGGCAACGGCCGGCATGCTGCCCTGGCTCGCCCTGCTCGCCAGCGTGGCCGGCGCCGCGCTGGTGGCGTGCTGGCTGGGCGCCAAGTGCCTGCGCCGCATCGGCGGTTACACCGGCGACTGCCTGGGCGCCGTGCAGCAGGTGGCCGAAGTGGTCATCTACCTGGCGCTGCTGGCGTTTTTCCATCGCGGCGCCTGGCCCTGACATGCGCCTGTATCTGGTGCGCCACCTGGCGCCGCAGGTGGCGCCAGGTGTGTGCTACGGGCGCACCGACCTGACTGTCGATCCTGATCTGCAGGCGCTGGCCCTGCCCGCCCTGCGCGAGCGCCTGCCGGCCGGCGCACCGATGTTCTCGAGCCCCCTGCGGCGCTGCGCCGGATTGGCGCAAGCCTTGGGCGGGGCAGCGGTGCGCTACGACGCGCGCCTGGCCGAACTCGATTTCGGCGACTGGGAAATGCGCCGCTGGGACGACATTGAGCGCGCCGCCATCGACGCCTGGGCCGCCGACATGGCCGGCTACCGCCCCGGTGGGGGCGAAAGCGTGACCGACATGGCGCGCCGCGTGTCGGCGTTTTATGCCGATTGCATGCACTCGCACACGAGCGCCGCCACCGTCATCTGCCACGCCGGCGCCATCCGCCTGCTGCTGGCCCGCGCGCGCGGACTGGAACCCGAGGCCATGGCGCTGGAAGCGGCGCAGCGTCCCCACGCCATCGCCTACGGCGAGACCGTCATCATCGACTGTGTATAATTATCGGGTTTTGGTGCCCGCGCCCATGTCCATGAGCGCAGTTAAACTGGGAAACACGAAGCCTGTGACAGGACAATACAGGCCAACGTGTGCTGCCCCCGCAACGGTAAGCAAATGTCGCTGACATGGCGACGAGCCGCCTCGATTGACCACTGTGCATTTGGCATGGGAAGGTGAGACGGCCGCATTTGCCAGCCCGGATACCGGCCAACACAGGTGGGAACGTGCGACAGTTGCGCGCTCCTTTTCAATCTGGCCAACGGGGACGTCGGCCGGTTGCTCGCAATCGCATTCACTGAAGACTTGTCATGACCTTTCCTGTTGTACGCCACGCGGCCCTGACGTCGCTCGCGCTAGCTTTTACCTCCCCTTGCGCCCTCGCCGACAGCCCCGTCGATTCCGCCAATACTGCCAATACTGCCAATACTGCCGTCATCATCACCGCCGCGCGCGCGCCGCAGCCGTCTTCCGACGTCCTGAGCGACCATGTGCTGATCAGCGCGACCGACATTGCACGCTCCGGCGCCGGCAACGT
Source organism: Massilia genomosp. 1 (assembly GCF_011682185.1). Lineage (NCBI taxonomy): Bacteria > Pseudomonadati > Pseudomonadota > Betaproteobacteria > Burkholderiales > Oxalobacteraceae > Massilia > Massilia genomosp. 1. Next base: position 20,340 of record NZ_WHJF01000084.1, on the reverse strand, counting down.
CGTCGAGCTGCTGCAAAAGCAGCGCGGCATCGAGATCACCCGTAACGGCGGCCCGGGCACCGCATCCCAAGTGTTTATCCGCGGCGGCGACCCCAAGCAGACCGTGGTGCTGGTCGACGGCGTGCGCATCGGCTCGTCCACCAGCGGCATCGCCAACTGGGCCACCCTGCCGCTGGCGAACATCGACCGGGTCGAAATCGTCTACGGCCCGCTGGCCACCATGTACGGCGCCGACGCCATCGGCGGCGTGGTGCAGATCTTCACCCGGCGCGGCGCCGGCCCGGCCGCCGTTAGCGCTTCCGTGGAAGCGGGCAGCGACAAGGCGCGCGCCATGACGTTCGGGGTGGCCGGCGCCAGCGAAGGCGACAACAGCATCAACTATGCCTTCGGTCTGTCGAAAGACAAGGACCAGGGCTTCTCGGCCACCAAGCCGGGCGCCTCGTCGTATAACCAGGACAACGACGGCTACGCGCGCGACAGCGCCAGCGGCCAGTTGGGCATCGTGCTGGCCAAGGGCCACGAAGCGGGCCTGCTGTACCTGCACAGCCACCTGGCGTCGCAGTACGACTCCGGCCCGAACCCGTTCGACGTGCGCAGCGTGCAAAACATGGACAACATCGCCGTCTTTTCCAAACACCAGTTCACCAGCGGCTGGAAAATGAGTCTGCAGGCTTCCGAGGCCGACGACAAATCGGTCAATTTCACCAGCGCCAGCGCCAGCAACCGCATCGACACGCGCGCGCACGCCTACAGCATGCAGCACGACCTCGCCCTTGGAAGCGACCTGCTGCAACTGGTGCTCGAACGGCGCGTGGAGAGCGTGTTCGCCGACACCACGCGCGCCTTGAACACCAGCCGCGCCACCAATTCGGTCGCCGCCGCCTACTCGGCGAAGCGCGGCAACCACCTGGCCAGCGCCAGCGCACGGCGCGATGACAGCACCCAGTACGGCGACAAGACCACCGGCGGCATCGGCTACGGCTACAAGCTTACGCGCGCGCTGCGCGTGAATGCCAGCGCCGGCACCAGTTTCCGCGCACCGACCTTCAACGAACTGTATTACCCAGGCTATGGGGTCGACACCAACAAGCCGGAACAAGGTAAAAACGTCGAAGGCGGCGTGTACTACAACGACGGCACGACTGAAGCGAGCGCGGTCTGGTACCGCAACCGCCTGACCGACCTGCTGGTCAACACCGGCAAATGCCCGGTGCAGCGCGATTCGCACCCGAACGGCTGCGCCTACAATGTCAACCGCGCCACGCTGGAAGGCGTCAGCCTCGGCGCGCGCACCCGCCTGGGCGATGTCGACATGAGCGGCTCGCTCGACTTCCAGGACCCGCGCGACGACACCACCGGCAAAAACCTGCAACGGCGCGCCAAACGCCACGCCAAGTTCGCCGTGGAGTACAACGCGGGCAACCTGATCGCCGGCGTCGGCGTGCAGGTATCCGGCAAGCGCTTCGACGACCTGGCCAACCGCAGCACGCTGCCCGGCTACGGCCTGGTGAACCTGTTTGCCTCGTACCGATTTGCCCACGACTGGTCAGCCGTGCTACGGTTGAACAACGTCGCCGACAAACAATACGAACTGGCGCGCAATTACGCCACTGCGGGCCGCCAGCTGTTTGCCGGCATCGGCTACGGCATCCGTTAAGCACCGTTAAGGACCGTTAAGCACAATTAAGTACCACACAGGAGTCGCATGCATCCGTTCTTTCGCACTATGCGCCACCGGGCCAGCGTCATCATCACGACGCTGACGCTGCTGGCATTGGCAAGCCTGGTCATCGCCGGGATGGTCGGCTCGGTGCCGGTCCCGCTGGCGGAGATGCCGGGCGCGCTCATGGCGCTTGCGAAAGGCGACACCTCGACCCTGGCCGCCACCCTGCTCGACCTGCGCCTGTCGCGCGCACTGGTGGCCTTTGTCACCGGCGGCGCGCTCGCGCTGGCCGGCGTGATGATGCAAGCCTTGCTGCGCAATCCCCTGGCCGAGCCATATGTACTGGGCATCTCGGCCGGCGCCTCGGTCGGCGCGCTGGCCGCGCTGCTGTTCATGTGGGCCATGTGGATGGTCGACCTGGCCGCCTTCGTGGGCGCGGTGGCCGTCTCGATGCTCTTATATATGCTGGCCCGGCGCGACTTGCGCGGCAACGCGGCGGCCGAAGGCGGCTCCTCGCTGCTGCTGCTGACCGGCGCCATTCTCTCCACCTCCTGCATTGCGCTGGTGACCTTGATGCTGTCGATTGCGCCCGAAAGCCGCTTGCGCAGCATGATTTTCTGGATGATCGGCGACATCGCCGGTGCGCCTTTGCGCCCGCTGCCGTGGATCGTGCTGGCCGTGGGCCTCATGTTTGCCCTGCGCAGCGCCCGCTCGCTGAACGTGCTGGCGCTGCACGCGGAAGCCGCCGCCACCCTGGGCATTCGCGTCAGCGCCCTGCGCAAGGGACTGTTTTTCTGCTCCGGCATGCTGACCGCCAGCGCCGTGACCAGCGCTGGCAGCATCGGTTTTGTGGGCCTGATCGTGCCGCACGCCTGCCGTTTCGCCTGCGGACCCGATCACCGCCTGCTGATCCCCGCGGCCACCCTGGCCGGCGGCGCCTTTCTTGTTCTCGCCGATACCCTGGCGCGCACCGTGCTCGCGCCGCAGCAACTGCCGGTGGGCGTGATCACCGCGCTGATCGGCGCACCTGTCTTTTTGTACCAACTCCACCGGCTGAACCGCTCATGATGATCGAAGCGCGCCAATTACTGCTCACCGCCGGCAGCCGCACCTTGGTGAAAAACCTCGACTGGCAGGTGCAAAGCGGGCAGTCATGGTGCGTCATCGGTCGCAACGGCGCCGGCAAAAGCACGCTGATGCGCACCCTGGCCGGCTTGCGCGAGCCCGATGGCGGCAGCATCGCCATCGGCGCGCGAGCGCTCAAGGACTGGCCGCTCGAAGAACTGGCGCGCCAGCGCGCCTTTTTGCCGCAATCGCGCAGCGACGCGTTTGCCTACCGCGCCATCGAAACCGTGCTGGCGGCGCGCCATCCCTATCACGCCAACCGCTACTGGGAAGGCAGCGACGACTACACCATCGCCCATGCCGCCCTGGCGTCGATGGAAGTGGCCGACCTGGCCGAGCGCGACGTGCGCACCCTGTCCGGCGGCGAGCGCCAGCGCGTGGCAATCGCCGCCATGCTGGCGCAGGACACGCCATTGCTGCTGCTGGACGAACCGGCCAACGCGCTCGACCTGGCGCACCAGCACAGCGTGATGCGCCTGCTGGCAAAGCTGTGCCGCGAGCAGGGCAAGACGGTCGTCATGATCGGCCATGACCTGAACCTGGCGCACCAGGCGTCCAGCCACGCATTGCTGATGATGGGCGACGGCGAATGGCTGGCCGGCCCGGTCGACGAAGTAATGCAAGCGCCGCTCCTGAGCCGCTACCTGGGCCACCCGATTGAAGTCCTTCCCCACGGCAGCCGCCGTATTTTCATCCCAACCGAGGAATCCGCATGATCGACGACACCGCAAACAGCGAACTGAATGAACGCCACCGCGTCCGCATGGAACGCAAGAAGGCCATCATCGACCAGAAGATCGCCGGGGCGCAGAAGGAAATCGGCATCATCATCGTCAACACCGGCAACGGCAAGGGCAAAAGTTCGAGCGGTTTCGGCATGGTGGTGCGCGCCATGGGGCATGGCATGAAGGTGGCCGTGGTCCAGTTCATCAAAGGCGCCATGTCGACCGGCGAAGAAAAGTTCCTGCGCCGTTTTCCCGACGAAGTGAGTTTTCATGCGATGGGCGAAGGCTATACCTGGGATACCCAGAACCGCGAACGCGACATCGAAAAAGCCGAGCAAGCGTGGGCGCTGGCCAAGGGCTTCCTGTCCGATCCGGCGATCGGGCTGGTGCTGTTCGACGAACTCAATATCGCGCTCAAGTACAAATACCTGGACGTCCACGCCGTCATCGCCGACCTGCTCGACCGGCCCGGGATGCAGCATGTGGTCATCACCGGGCGCGGCGCGCCGGACGAACTGGTTGCGATTGCCGACACCGTGACCGACATGACGGTCGTCAAGCACGCCTTCAAGGCCGGCATTGCGGCGCAGGCCGGGACGGAATTCTGATGAGCGACTACGCGGATGTGCGCGTCCTGCTGGTGGCCGCCGTCTCGTCCGGCCAGGGCAAGACCACGGTGACGGCAGCCCTGGCGCGCGCGCTGGTGCGGCGCGGCCAGCGTGTGCGCGTGTTCAAGTGCGGCCCCGACTTCATCGACCCGATGCTGCTCGAACGCGCCAGCGGTGCGCCGGTCGGCTCGCTCGACTTGTGGATGGTGGGCCGCGAACAGTGCCGCAGCCAGCTGGCGGCCGCCGCCATTGATGCCGACGTGATCCTGATCGAAGGCGTCATGGGCCTGTACGACGGCACGCCCTCCTCGGCCGACCTGGCGCGCGAATTCGGCCTGCCGGTGCTGGCCGTGATCGACGCCTCGGCGATGGCGCAAACCGCCGGCGCGCTGGTGCTCGGCCTGCGCGACTACGGCCCTGTGGAGATGGCGGGCGTGATCGCCAACCGTGTCGCCAGCAAGGGGCACGCCGCCATGGTGGCCGCTTCGATGCGCGATATTCCACTGGTCGCGGTGCTGCCGCGCCAGTCCAAGACCCTGCCCGAGCGCCATCTGGGCCTGGTGCTGCCGGGCGAAGTGCAGGATGTGGACGGCCTGCTCGACCAGCTGGCCGACCAGCTCGAATTCGACGACGCCGCGTGGGCACGGTTGCGCAGCACCCGCATCGACCTCAGCGCCCGCATGGCAGCGCCAGCGCCGCTGCTGGCGGGGCGCACCATCGCCATTGCGCGCGACGCCGCCTTTGCCTTTTTGTACCCGGCCAACCTGGCTACCCTGCGTGTACTGGGCGCCACCCTCGCCTTCTTTTCGCCGCTGGCCGACGAGCCGGTGCCGGCGCACGCCGACGCCGTCTATCTCCCGGGCGGTTATCCGGAGCTGCACGGCGCGACGCTGGCCGGCGCCGCGCGCTGGCGCGCATCGATCCGCGCCGCCCACGCGGACGGCATGCCGATCGTGGCCGAATGCGGCGGCATGATGGCGCTGGCCGGTTCGCTGGCCGACCAGGCGAGTACGGTGTGGCCGATGGCCGGCCTGCTCGAAGGAACGGTGACCATGCAGGCGCGCATCGCCGGTCTCGGCTCCCAAGGGCTGGAAACGCCGCACGGCGTCCTGCGCGGGCATACCTTTCATTACTCGCGGCTGGAAACGGCGCTCGCGCCAGCCGTACACACGGTCAAGCACCCGAGCGGCGCCAGCGGCGAAGCGGTGTACCGTGCCGGCTCGTTGACGGCATCGTACTTCCACGCCTACTTTCCATCCTGCCCCGCCGCAGCGGCGGCCTTGTTCTCCAGGAGCGATGCATGACGACGACACTGATCCTCGGCGGCGCGCGCTCCGGCAAAAGCGCCTACGCCGAAAAACTGGCGCTCGAATCGGGCAAGGAAGTCGTCTACATCGCCACCGCGCGCGCCGGCGATGGCGAAATGGCGGTGCGCATCAAGACCCACCGTTCCAGCCGTCCGGGCAGCTGGACCACCATCGAAGAACCGCTGCTGCTCGGCGACGCCATCCTGCGCTGCAGCGAACCGGATACGCTGGTGCTGGTCGACTGCCTGACCCTGTGGCTGAGCAACCTGATTTTTTCGGCCGACCAGGATTTCCCGGAAGTGGGCGTGATCAATCTGCCCGACATTTTCTACGAACAGTGCGACGCGCTGCTGGCGGCCCTGCCGCAAGCGCCCGGCGACGTGATCATGGTGTCGAACGAAGTGGGCATGGGGATCGTGCCGTACGGCGCCCTGTCGCGCTGCTTCACCGATGAAGCCGGGCGACTGAACCAGGCCGTCGCCAAGGCCTGCGAGCGCGCCCTGTTCATCGTGGCCGGCATGCCGCTCACCATCAAGGGCCAGGCATGCTGAGTGGCCTGAACCTGGCGCAGGTGGCGCTGCTGCTGGCCGGCGGCGTGCTGCTCGACCTGCTGCTGGGCGAAGCGCGGCGCTGGCATCCGCTGGTCGGCTTCGGCAACCTGGCGATGCGCATCGAGCGCGCGTGCAATCGCGGCAACTCACGCTTTGTACGCGGCGTGCTGGCGTGGACGCTGGCGGTGCTGCCGCTGGCGGCGCTCGGCGCGCTGCTGTGCCAGGGCGCGGGACTGGCCGCGCATGCCTTTCTCCTCTATTTTTGCCTGGGTTTTCGCAGCCTGCGCGACCATAACCTGCCGATCGCGCAGGCGCTGGAAAGCGGCGACCTGGCGCAGGCGCGCCTGCTGACGGCGCGTATCGTCAGCCGCGACACCATGGAGGCCAGCGAAGCCGACCTGGCCAAGGCCAGCGCCGAATCGCTGCTCGAAAACGGCAACGACGCGGTCTTCGGCACCCTGTTCTGGTTCGTGGTGGCCGGCGGCGCGGGCGCGTTGCTGTTCCGCCTCGCCAATACGCTGGACGCGATGTGGGGCTACAAGAACACGCGTTACCTGCAATTCGGCTGGGCGGCGGCGCGCATCGACGATGTGCTGAACTACGTTCCGGCGCGCCTGACCGCGCTGTCCTACGTGCTGCTGGCCGATCACCGGCGCGCGGCGTGGAAATGCTGGCGCGCGCAGGCGCCCGGCTGGCCGAGCCCGAACGCGGGGCCGGTAATGGCCAGCGGCGCCGGCGCGCTCGGCCTCGCGCTGGGCGGCAGCGCCACCTACGACGGCGTGGCCGAACAGCGCCCCCCGCTGGGACGCGGGCGCGCCGCGCAGGCGGGCGATATCGCGCGCGCCTGGAAACTGGTGCGCGCCACCGCCACGCTGTGGCTGGGCGTGGCCGCAGCGGCGGCACTATTCATGGGAGCACTTCATGCTTGAACACGGCGGCAAACTGCGCGCGGCGTCGATCCGCTTCAACCGTCCGCTGGACGACTGGCTGGACCTGTCGACGGGACTCAATCCCACCTGGTATCCGGCGCCGCAACTGGCGGGCAATGCGTGGCACCGCCTGCCGGAAGCCGATCCCGGACTGGTGCGCGCGGCAAGCGCATTTTATGGGGCGCCGCGCATGCTGGCGGTGGCCGGCACCCAGGCCGCGATCCAGGCGCTGCCCCAATTGCGCGCACCATCGCGCGTGGTGGTGGCCGCGCCCTCGTACGCCGAGCATGCGCACCACTGGGCGCGGCACGGTCACAGCATGCGCGAGGTGGCATACGACGCGTTGGACGCGGCGCTGCCAGAATGCGATGTGCTGGTGCTGTGTAATCCGAATAATCCGACCGGCGCGACCGTGGTCCCCGAACGCTTGCTGGCCTGGGCCGCGCAACTGGGCCAGCGCGGCGGATGGCTGGTGGTCGACGAAGCCTTTGGCGACACCGCCCCGCACCTGACTGTGGCCGCGCACAGCGACCGCCCCGGCCTGATCGTGCTGCGCTCGGTCGGCAAGTTTTTTGGGCTGGCCGGGGTGCGCATGGGCTTTGTGGGCGCGCACGCGTCTTTGCTGTCGGACCTTGCCGACTTGCTCGGGCCGTGGACAGTGAGCGGCCCGGCGCAGCAGGTATCGACAAAGGCGTTGGGCGATCGCGCATGGCAGGAGGCGATGCGCGCGCGCCTGGCCGGCGAAGGCACGCGTTTGCGCACGCTGCTCGCCGTGAACGGCATCGCCTCCAGCGGCACCGACCTGTTTCAATGGTGGCCCGAAGCGCAAGCGGAGGCGTTCTGGCAGCACATGGCCGAACGCGGGATCTGGGTGCGGCTGTTCCCCAAGGCGGCGCGGGGCATTCGCCTCGGCCTGCCGGCCGATGAAAATGGATGGCGGCGCCTGGCGCTCGCACTGGAAGAATGGAACCGAGGATCATGATGAAATACCTGTTAGCCGCCTTTGCCGGCACGATCGCGCTGCACGCCGGCGCCGCCATCACGGTCCACGACGACGACGGCAAACCCGTGACCCTGCAAAAACCCGCGCAGCGCGTCATTGCGCTGGCCCCGCACGTGACCGAGATGCTGTACGCGGCCGGCGGCGCGGAACGCCTGATCGCGGCCGTCGCCTACAGCGATTATCCGGAAGCGGCCAAGCGCCTGCCGCAGGTGGGCAGCAACAGCGGCATCGACATGGAGCGCGTGGCAGCCTTGAAGCCCGACCTGATCGTGGTCTGGATGCACGGCAGTTCGGAACGCCAGATCGACCAGATCCGCGCGCTCGGCATTCCCTTGTTCCACAGCGAGCCGCGCAAACTCGATGACATCGCCAGCAACCTGACCCGCCTCGGCAAGCTGATGGGCACCGAGGCGGTGGCCGATCCGGCCGCCGCCGACCTGCGCAAGCGCCTCGGCGCGCTGCAAGCGAAGTACGCCAAACGCGCGCCGGTGCGCATGTTCTACCAGGTGTGGGACAAGCCGCTGTATACCCTCAACGACGGCCATATCCTGAGCGACGCCATGCGCATGTGCGGGGGCGAGAACGTATTCGGCAAGCTGAAAGTGACCGCGCCCGTGGTCACCGTGGAAGCGGTGCTGCAGGAAGATCCGGAAGCGCTGTTCAGCGGCGAGCGCAGTCCCACCGATATTGGCCTGACCCTGTGGAAGCCATACACCAGCATGACCGCGGTCAAGCGCGGGAACCTGTTCAGCATCGACGGCAACCTGCTCAATCGCTCCGGGCCGCGCATGATCGCCGGGGCCGAAATCCTGTGCGAGAAACTCGACATCGTGCGCCAGCGCAGGAGTAAACCTTGAGCCGCTTCCCTTATCACACCCTGATGGTGCAGGGGACCACGTCCGACGCCGGCAAGAGCACCGTGGTGGCAGCCTTGTGCCGCCTGCTGAAAAACGAGGGCATATCGGTGGCGCCGTTCAAGCCGCAGAACATGGCCTTGAACAGCGCGGTGACGGCCGACGGCGGCGAGATCGGCCGCGCCCAGGCGCTGCAGGCGATTGCCGCCGGCGTGGCGCCGCACACCGACATGAACCCGGTGCTGCTCAAGCCATCGAGCAACGTCGGCGCGCAGGTGGTCATCCACGGCAAGGTGCGCGCCGAGATGAATGCGCGTGACTACCATCAGTACAAGACCGTGGCGATGGGCGCCGTGCTCGAATCGTACGCGCGCCTGCGCCAGCAGTACCAGGCGATCATGGTCGAAGGCGCGGGCAGCCCGGCGGAGATCAACCTGCGCGACCGCGATATCGCCAACATGGGCTTTGCCGAGGCGGTCGACTGCCCGGTGATCCTGGTGGCCGACATCGACCGTGGCGGCGTGTTCGCGCACATCGTCGGCACGCTCTCGTGCCTGTCGCAGAGCGAGCGCGATCGCACCATCGGTTTTGTGATCAACCGTTTTCGCGGCGATATCTCGCTGCTCGAACCGGGCCTGGACTGGCTGGAACAGCAGACCGGCAAACCGGTGCTGGCGGTGCTGCCCTACCTGCAAGGGTTGTTCCTCGATGCGGAAGACGCGGTGCAGGCGGTGCAAGCCTCGCGCGGGGCCTTCAAGGTGGTGGTGCCGTCGCTGCCGCGCATGAGCAATCACACCGACTTCGATGCGCTGCGCGTGCATCCCGATGTGGACCTGCAATTCGTGCGCCAGAACGAGGCCAAGCCGGCCTGCGACCTGTTGATTATCCCGGGTAGCAAGAACACGCGCGGCGACCTGGCCTATCTGCTCGAGCAGGGCTGGGGGCCGTATATCGCCAGGCACCTGCGCTACGGCGGCAAGGTGATCGGCATTTGCGGCGGCTTCCAGATGCTGGGACGCGAGGTGGACGATCCGCACGGGGTGGAAGGCGACAGTGGCGTCACCACGGGCCTCGGCCTGCTCGACCTGCGCACCGAACTGAGCACCGAAAAGCGCCTGGCCCAGGTGACGGGGCGCTGCGCTTTTGCGCACGCCGAGGTGACGGGCTACGAAATTCACATGGGCGTTTCGAGCGGCGCGGCGCTGGACGTGCCGGCCTTTCGCATCGAGGGCCGGGACGAAGGCGCGCGCTCGGGCGACGATCAAGTCCTGGGCAGCTACCTGCACGGCATGTTCGACCACCCGCAAGCGTGTACCGCGCTGCTGCGCTGGGCGGGACTCGACAGCGACGCCACGGTGGACACCGGCGCGCTGCGCGAGGCCAGCCTGGAGCGCATCGCCGAAGCCGCCCGTCCCCTGTATGATGCCTTGTGCGCCCTCAAATAGAAGGGTGCCACTTGTTGCAAAAATCTGCCGCAGTTCATGTTGGCGGTTGGCGTACATACTACATGTGTAGAATGAGGGCAATAATTTACTCTCGGTGGACGTGCCATGTTGTCAATGATTAAGGTTGTGCAAACCTTCCCTTCGGTTCGGATTCCGTCCAGCTCGGGTGGACTGCCGGTCGAAGTGTCGCTGATCGCGCAACTGGTGCATGGCTCCGGCAATCATTTGTTCGCCAGCGTATCGGCGCGACAACAGCAGCACCAGGAGTTTGTCGACGAGCTCGACGAGCCATCGGCCAAGCTGGGCGGCACCGATTTCGACAAGGGCGATCCCACATCGCTGTATTCCTTTGTGGTCGGCCCGAAAGGGCATCCTTTCCACCGGCACGCCGGACATCGCATTTTCACGGCCATTTCGGGCAGCGGCGGCGCGCAGTTGCGTTTTTCCAGCGCCTCCACGGCGCACATCGAGGAAGATCCGCAAAGTTTCCTGCGCGCGCTTCAATGCATCAATATTCCACCCGATTGCATGTTCACGGTGCGCTTCGGCGGCGAGACCTGGCACCAGTTCGCGCCGCTCACGCGCAACAGTCCGCATCCCGTGTTTTTCGCGCTGTCCTGCCACACCAACGAGCTCGGCGGCGATTTGTCCGAGGAACTGCGGCAACAGGTCATGGCGAACGAAGCCAGTATTCCCTCGTTGACCTCGCTGCTGCCGCAGGCAGTGGCCGATTTGCTCGACGCGGCAATGGCCAAGGGGCAAGTCGCAACCGTCGACCTGTCGCTGGAAGCGCCGCCGGGTACCTTGCAGCGCGCCATGTGCTACACGGCACGCGGCAAGGTCGGCACGCTTCTCGGCAAATGGGGCGCGTGGCGCCGCTCGAAGGGTTTCGTGTCGCATCATGGCGGCGGCGCCGAGGTACGCGAACTGGACGCAACGCCGGCTGGCTCCTTGCTGCTCAAGCAATTCGAGGGTACGCCGTTTCATCATGAAGATACGTTCACCCTGACCATGCCGCTGGCCAATTTCCAGGAGACGAATGCGACGGCGCTGCTGACGCGTTTGCTCGACGGATTCATGGAAAATCCGCCGCGCGGCGTCACCCGCATGATGGCGGTGCGCAATGTGCTGGTGCGGCCGATGGGTTTACGCACCTCGTCACTGGGCTGCCCGGTGTCGTCGCTGCTCTCGCCCGACAAGAGCCGCCTGTTCGCGAACCGTTTCCCGGTGCTCGATCAAGGCACGGACGAGCACAACACGCGCGCGCAAGTGGTGCTGGGCGCGGACGACAAGCATTTGTCGTTCCGCTCCTGCGTGGCGGCGCGCATCGTCAAGGGCGGCCAGGTGGAGTTCAGCCTGGGATCGCGGGTGCGCTGCAAGAACCTGTTCGGGCGCTTTTACATGTGGGCGATCGACCGCACGCACCGCGCGTATGTGACGCCGACCATGTTGCGCATGGCGGTGGCGCATGCGCAGATCCATGCGCCGGCCGCTGCGCTGAGCGCGGCCGCGGCATAAGATCGCACTCCTTTCCGCCCCCCCGGGACATGTTGGCGCCAGTCGTGCGCCAACGGTCCAGGGTCATCCGAACGCGCTGTGCGACAGCTTGCCGCTGGCGCAGAAGCATCCACCAATTTCAACCGAACCCTAGAAAAAAAATGACGAAAAAACTGATTCAGCATGGCCTCGCTTTTGCCTTGTTCGCCTTATCCACGGCATCGATGGCGGGTACCCTCGCAGACGCGCGCCAGGCGTACGCCACCCGGCTTACCGTGTCGGCAAAAGCGCCTCAGGACTTCGCAGCGCTGCGCACTCCCGCCGGCGTCAAGGAGGTCGGCTACCAGTCCGGACCTCTGCAGTTAAAAGCGTGGCTATCGACCTCGGCGCCAGCGACGAAGCTCGCACCGGCAGTTGTCTTTTTGCATGGGGGATTTTCTTTTGGGGAGGAGGACTGGGATGCAGCGAAGGCCCTGGTCGATGCCGGCTATATTCTCCTGATGCCACGCCTGCGGGGCGAAAATGGCAACCCAGGCAATTTCGAACTCTTCGGCGGCGAAGTCGATGACGCTATTGCAGCCGGTCGCTACCTGGCTGCCGTTCCCGGCGTCGACAAAGACCGTATTTTTGTGATGGGTCACAGTGTGGGAGGCAGCCTGGCTGTCCTGGTGGCGCAAATGCCATCGCCATTCAAGGCCAGCGTCTCGCTCAGTGGATACCCCCGCTTGCTCGAATGGATCGACCATTTCAGAATCATTCCGTTCGATAAAAACAACGAGATGGAGCGCAAGATCCGCAATCCCTATCTCTATACGGACAGCGTAAAAACCCCTTTGTATCTTTTCTCGGAAAGCAACAATCCGGGAATGAAAGCGGCCAACGCCGAGTTTTGTACCCTGGTCGCAAAAACGTCCGTCTGCCGGCATGAGGTTGTTAGCGGCAACCACGAAACCATGATGGCACCGGCGATCGGGAAAGCGCTCGCATTGCTCGCCACGATCAAGTAAGTTTCGGCCCGGCGGCCGCCCACAGCGCGGCCAGGGCTTGCTGCACCGAGCCGAACGACAGGCGCTCCTGCTCCATCCGGATGCGCTCACCAAACACATCGTCGCGCAAGGCCTCGAACAGTGCCAGTTCGGCGCGCGCCAATCTTGACGGCTGCCCGGTGAAGCGCTTGTCGGCCTCTTCCGTCCCCCACAGCGCCCGGTGCGCCATCAGGGTCGCGCTATCCATCAGGATCGAGCGCGCATGCGGGATGGCGCCGCGCAGGCGGTCCAGGATCGCGAAGCCATGCGTGTCGATATCGCCCCAATAGTACACTTCGCGCGTGGCCAGCCAGGGCACGTCGGCCAGGCGCTCGACACCGTAGCCGCCGCCAAAAATCACCATCGCGTCAGGCATCTGCGGAAACGCCAGGCCGTTGATTTCGTTCTCCGTGATGAAGACGCGCCGCACTTGCGTTTGCAGCGCCGCGAACTGCGCCAGCGGCACGGACAAGTCCGACAAGCCGCCAATGGCATGCGCCGGATCGAGCACCCGAAAACGCAGCAGCGCCGGTTTGCTCAATAATCCGTAACGCGCTTCGAACTGGCGCGCGCCAGACGCGTTCGCATCGATGGCGGCGGGCGACAGCACCAGGTCGAGCAGCTCGGCCAGCATGGCTTTGCGCGTTTCGATGAATTTGCTGTCGACACCGGCGATGTCGAGCTGGCGCAGGTACAGGCCGGGGCGCGGATGGGCGACGAACCATTCCAGAATCGCCAGGATGCGCTCCCACGCCTCGCTTTGCTCCATCACGGCCAGCGCGCGCCGCGCCAGCCAGCCGGCCAGTTGCGGAAAGAGCTTGATGGTGGCAGCGGCAATCTGGTCGAAGCGGCGCGCATCAAGCTGGCGCCCGATCAGGCGCAGGGCGTCGGCATCGCTGTCGAACACCACGCTGTCGGGAATGCGGTTGCGCCCGAGCTGGCGGTGATTGATCTCGCGCCAGACGATCCGGTAGCCGTAGCCGCGCGCGCTTGTGCTGCCGGCGTCGAGTTCCCTGATCCATGCGCGCACCTCCTCGAAACGCTCGCCGGTTTGCGCCACGGTCGGTTGGCGCAGGCGCAGTTCGAGCGGGAACAGGGCCTCGCCGCCCACGCGCGCGGCCAGCAGGCGGCCATCGTCCCACAGCCGCTGGACCTGGGCGCGGATCGTCGCTGCGCTCGACCAGGCTGGCACGGGGCTCATGCGGCGCGCGCGCTGCGCTCGGCCTGGTACTGTTCGATGGTCAGGTAGCGCAGCTTCGACTGCCGTCCTTCTTCGCTGTGCACGAAACCCAGGCCCGACACGTACGGTTCGATGATGTGAATCTTTTGCAGCGGCGTGACGATCAGCAGTTGCAGGTTCATGCGCTTGAACAGTTCGAGCCCATAGCGCGCCGATTCGTCCGAGCCGCGTCCGAAAGCTTCGTCGATGACCACGAAGCGGAACGAGCGCGAACGCACCACGCCCCATTCCAGGCCGAACTGGTAGGCCAGGCTGGCCGCCAGTACGGTGTAGGCCAGCTTTTCCTTCTGCCCGCCCGACTTGCCGCCGGCGTCGGTGTAGTGTTCGTGCTCGCGGCCGTCCTCGCGCCAGCGCTCGGACGCCGAGAACACGAACCAGTTGCGCACGTCGGTGACCTTGCGCGTCCAGCGCTTGTCCATCTCGGCCGTGCCTTCGCGACCGCGAAAGCGCTCGATGATGCGTTTGACCTGCAGGAACTTCGCTTCCGAGTACTCCTCGTCGGCCGATCCGGTCAGCGCCCCTTCGGTGCAGCTGCGCAGGTCTTGCTGGAAGTCGCGCAGGTCGGCATCGAGATTATTCTCCGCTTCGAGCGCGATGTAGCGGTTCGGGTTGTAGTCGATCTGGTGCAGCGAGTTGTTGATGGTGTCGATGCGCTCGCGGATGGTCTCGCGCTCGCGCTTGAGCTGCGACTGGAAGCCGGCGATCTCGCGGATGGTGTTTTCGTTGAGCAGTTCCTTGAAGCGCCCGGCGAAGCGCGGCAGGTCGTCGGCCTGCAGCACCGCCAGCATGTTGGCGAATTCGGCGGCGGCGTCGATGCCCACATCGACCTCGCGCGCGTCCAGCGGCCACGCATGGGTGTAGTCTCGCATGGCGCCGATGATGGCGTCGCGCAGGGTGCCGATTTTCTTTTGCTCGGCGTCGATCCGGGCTTGCAGTTCGTGGCGCATGTCCTTTTCGCGGTTCTCGCACGATTCAACCGTAAGCGTGTGCTCGCCCAGCACCTCGGTGCGCAGCGCGTCGAGCAGCGGAAAATACCGCTCGCGCGATTGCTGCGGGGTCGCGTCAAGCAAGACGACGCAATCGTCCAGCGCGAGGCCGGCGACGTTCATTTTTTCGAGCGCGGTGGCATGCTCGCCGGTGGCGTTGATGAGCTGCATTTCGGTGACCGCCTGGGCGGCGGTCAGTTCGGCAAACTGCTGCTGCAAGGTGCGCAACAGGTCTGACGAAGCGGCCAGCGCTTCCTGTTCGCGTTCGAGCGCGTCGATGGCGGACAACAGCGGCTTCCAGTCGAGTTCAGTGAAATCGGCATAGGTGCCCAGTTGATTCCAGTTGCCCAACATGGCGTTCTGGCGATCGACTTCGACTTTCACCGACTTGATTTTTTCCGCATGCGCCTGGATGCGGGTGGAGAGATCGCGCTCCTGCCTGGCCAGCGCGGCGATCTTGCCTTCGTTCGACCATCCCAGTACGTAGCGCGAGCGGTCGTCGATGCGGTGCCGGTCATCTTTTTCGTGGCGCTCGCCGCCGGCCTTGACCTGGCCGTTGCGGGTGACGGCGCGCTTCTCGCGGCGGAACTGGTCGAGCGTGTCGCAGCAGGCGTGGTCGTAGCGGCGCGCCAGTTCGGCGTCGATCCAGCCGTAGAAAGGCGAATCGGGCTTGATGGCCAGCTTGCGCGCCAGCGCGTCCTGGTGCAGGCCGTGGTGGTCGGCCGCCACATTGGCGCGCACGCGGAAGTACACCAGCCGGTTGCCCAGGTTGGTGGCGTCGACCCACGCCGCCACGGCGCCGTAGTGCGCTTCCGGCACCAGCAGCGACAGGCCGAAGCTGTGCAGCATGCGCTCGGCCGCGCCTTCCCATGCGCGTTCTTCCTCGCGCACCTGGATCAATTCGCCAATGAAGGGCAAGGCCTCCGGTGCGATGCGCAGCGCGTCGCACAGGGCGGCGCGCAGGGCCAGCATCTGGCTGGTGATGTTGGAGCGACGCTGGCGCAACGATTCGAGTTCGGTGGTGATGGCGCCGTGCTGGTCGCGCAGTGCGTGCAGGCTCACGCCGGCCATCATCAGCTGGTTTTGCGTATCGTCGCGGCGCGCGGTGCAACCGGCCTTGCCGTCGTCGATGGCGCGCCGGTTGGCCTCGAAGGTGGCCGCGTCGGCCGCGCCGGACAAGCCAAGCGCCGCCGCCAGGGCGTCGTACACGCGCGAGCGGCGCGTACGTTCGTCGCGCGTCGCTTGCAGGCGCGCGACTTCGCCCTTGATTTGCTCGATGCGGTTGCCGCCGTTGGCCGCGATCGCCTGGCTGATGTCGTCGCGCCGCAGCATCTGGCTGCGTTTTTCTTCCTTCAGGTGCTCAAGGCGTCCGGCCAGTTTGTCGCGCTCCGAACGCAGGATGCCGATGCGCTTTTCCAGCAGCTCGCCCTTGAGATGGGCGAACCACGGACGCAGCGCTTCGCGGCAGCCGCGCAGCTGGAGCACCTGTTCCTGCAGCGCCGCGTGACGGTCGCAGTCGGCCACCAGGGGGGTGAGCTGCTCGATCTGGAGCTTGGCCTTGAGCACCGCTTCATGCGCGCGATTGAGGTCGTCGAAGTGGGCGATCAGGGCGCCGATGCGCGCCTCCACCGGAAAAGCTTCAAGCATGTGGTCGCGCACGAAGTCGGTCAGGTTGCCGACCGATTTCATCGATACGGTCTGGTGGAACAGGTCCATCGCCTGTTCGCTGGCGATGCCGAAACGGCGCCGGAAGTCGGCCCCATATGGCGGAAAACTCTCGTGCAGGGTGACCCCGGCCAGCGCGCGCAGGCGCTTGCGCAGTTGCGCGATATCGGTGCCGAAGCCGGCGAAGTGCTCGGCCACCGATAGCGCGCCGTCGGCGACGACATAGAAGCGTTCGGGCTGGCCGTGCGGATTCTTGAACCAGAATACCTGCGCCAGGGTGACGGTCTGGTCGAAGCCTTCGTTGTGGAACACGCCGAGGATCACCGAGTAGCTGTTGTGATCGCGCAGGGCGACGGCGCGCGCGGCCAGGCCGGTCTCGCCACGTTCGGACTTGTAGTTGCCCATGACGTAGGTGCGCAGGCTGCGCTCGCGCGCGTCGGCGCCGGCCGCCTTGTTGTAGGCGATCTTCTGGGCCGGCACCAGCAAGGTGGTGATGGCGTCGACCAGGGTCGACTTGCCGGAGCCGATATCGCCGGTCAGCAGCATGTTGTCGCCGCCCGGGTGCAGGCGCCAGACGCGTTCATGGAAGGTGCCCCAGTTGAACACCTCGAAGTGGCGCAGCCGGAAGCCCGCGCGCTCGAGCGCCGGGTCGCCGCCATCGCTTGCGGGAATATCGACCACGGGCGCCTGAGTCATGCGTCCTCCTCGCCGCTGGCGGCGTGGGCGGCGTAAGCGGCCAGGCGCTGTTCGAAGTCGGCCAGCCATTGGGCGTCCACAAACGCCTTGAGGATGCGGCGCACTTCGAACTGGTTTTCCTGTCCGCGCAGGCGGTGCAGAAAGCCCAGCTCGACCACCTTGTTCAGGTGCGCATCCATGCGGTCGAGCAGGCGCGCTTCGTTGCCGGTCTGCGGCAAAAACAGGCGCACTTGTTCCGCGATCTGGTCACGGTCGATGACTAAGCGCGTCTCGCCGCCGGTGGCGTCGAATTCGGCCAGTTTCTTGCGCAGCAGGGCCAGGATCAGGCTGACCGGATAGCTGAGCTGGCGCCGCTGGACCAGGCGTGGCAGTTCCGGTTCGCCCGCCACCAAGGGGCGCTGGCGCAGGTAGGCGTAGCCTTCGGCGTCATCGAGAATGAGTTCGAGGCCGATGGTGGCGGTATAGTCGCGCACGCGCGCCTGCAGCTCCATCAGCGCCTGCCACAGGGCGCTGTCGGTGTCGCGGTACAGCACCGCCTGGAACAGCGCGACCAGCAGCTGGCCGAGGCGGTTTTGGTCGTTGGGAGTGGTCGGTTCAGGATTCATGCCGCGTAAATGATAAGGGGGAGCGTGGCCTGGCGATGGCGCCCGGTGTCGTCAATCCAGTCGACGGTTTCGGACTGATTGTCGTCGATCGCGGCATGCATGTCCTGGGTGGCCAGCTTGAGGTAGGTGGCCAGTTCGGCCAGGCCCTGCTCGATCGGATACTCGCGCGCCAAGGCGCCGAGCGAGACTTGCTGGCGCGTCTGCAGCGCGCGCCGGATGTTCGACATGAGGCGCAGCTGGTCCACGTAGATTTGTTCGAACAGCGCGTCGGACGCGATCTCGACGCCATCGTCGCTGACGATCTGCTGCGTGATCTTCGGCTTGAACGGCGGATTGTACAGGGTGCGGTCCATCGACATGGCCAGCGAGGGCGCGGCTTCGTCGATTTCCATGAAGGCGCGTTCGTCGACCTGGCCGCGCAGGGCCAGGGCTTTCTGTTCGATGTCGCGGATCAGCTGCATGATGCGGCGGTTTTCCAGCCAGGCCTGGTCGTCCAGGTAGCGCCGCAGCTGTTCCGACAGGCGCGCAACGGTGCGCTGGGTGACTTCGCCGGCTTCGAGCCAGTCATAGTGGATGCGCTGCAGGCGAGCGTCCGGCTGCAGCTCGCGTACCGGCCCAAGCTTGAGCACCGCATCGAGCAGGCTGCTAAGTTCATCCTGGCGCGAAGGGGACATCAACAGGTCCCAGAAGGCGCGAAAGCTGCGCCCTTCGTCGGTATCGGCGATCAGGTCGCGCTGGCCGAAGATCGCTTGCAGCAGCTCGCCCTTGCTGCCGTCCCAGGTGGCGATGTGTTCGCGCACCTGGCGGTCGAGCGTGCGAAAGTTGCTGTCGACCGCGCGGAAGTCCGACAGCAGGTCGCGCGCGGTGGCGGCCATTTGCAGGAAGCGCTCGCGTACCTGGGTCGGGTCCATCAATGCGAATTTGCCGGCGCTGATGTCGGTGATTTCGACGTCGATGTCGGCCTTGCGGCGTTTCAGTTCGGCGATGCGGGCGCGCGGATCGAGCTCGCTGCCGTCGATAATCTGGTGCAGCAGGTCGAATACCGTCATCAGGCGCGACTCGGTGCCGATAAAGTCGCGCTGGCCGAGGTTCTGGAGCCATTCGAGCGCCTGCTCGGTGGCCGAGGCGAGGTCGTAGTGCGCTTCGTCGTCGCCGGGCGGGTAGTATTTGCGCAGCCAGCCGCGTTCGTCGGAGGCCCAGTCGTCGAGGTAGGCTGTGGCCGCTTTGGGGAACAGGATCTCGCCGGCGCTTTGGTGCAGATGGTACAGGTGGTCGTCCAGCTGCGACGCCAGTTGCTGACGGCCGATGGTGCGCTCGTTGGGCGTGACGAAACTCGCGTGCAGGAAGCTCGCGATCATTGCGGCGTTGTCGGCGGCGAGCAGGCGCCATGCGGGATGCGTGCGCCGCTGCGTTACGAGTTGCTGGTAGTCCATCGCTATGGGAATTGGTTCGGCGTGAGCGACACTTTACCACCAAAGATTGCGCTGCCGGTGCTAGTCGCTCTTCGGCTCCACGGTCAGGGGAGCGCCTGCTGCCATTTGCCGTCGCGCAGATCGCGCACGCCCGCGCCATGTTCGTCGGCGACGAAGGCGCCGGCGCGGGCATTGTAGCGGCTCGGCCCCATCACCGTTCCCTCGCTGATGAAGGGGGTGTCGGGCAAGCCATTGAGGCCGAAGAAGCTGCCGTTGACGATCAGGCGCGCTTGCGGCACTGCGCGCTCCCATTCATCGATGCCCTTGTCGCCGGCCGGTGCATTGCGCACGACGAAGCGATACTGCGCGGGATCGATCCGCGCCAGCAGGATGCTGTCGACCTCGCGGCCATCAACCATGACCGGCAACTCGGTCACCTCGAATCCTTTTTCGCGTTCCTGCCAGGTCATCGGCCCGGACCTTGCCTTTGGCACCGGCACAGTGAGCGCAATGCGCATCGCGGGCGACAAGCGCGGATCGTCCGGCGTGACATTGACCCAGTAGGTGCCACCGCGGCGCCACAGCACGTTGAAGCCGTAGGCCCCGTTGCGGTCCCATATCCAGCAGCAAACGCTTGCGCCAGCGAGCAGCAACAGCGCCAGGCAGGCCATGAGGCGGCGATGTTTCAGGATCGATCGTGTTTTCACTTTTTACCTTATTCCAAAAACCGGCAGCATTGCCAGTGGAACCAAGATAAGCTGGCAGTGTACAGTGCGAATGAAGGCTCTGTGAAGTGGAATGGATGACGAAAACGCGGACGAAAAAAAACCCCGGTTTGCACCAGCGCGATCTTGAACGCGCTTGGGCTTACCGGGGTCTTTCTCTTATAACTAGCCTGACGATGACCTACTTTCACACTGGTTGCAGCACTATCATCGGCGTAAAATCGTTTCACGGTCCTGTTCGGGATGGGAAGGGGTGGTACCGATTTACTATGGTCATCA
>NZ_WHJF01000083.1:0-31416 GCF_011682185.1 Massilia genomosp. 1 | reverse complement strand
CCGCTTCATTGACTGTCCCGTTCAATTGGGTAGGGACGCTATCGCCCGCGACATTCCGATTCAAGTTGAAAAGGTCCTGCATCGGAAAAGCGGCGCTGCGGCGGTGGTTTGTGCAACATTCAGGCTAAAAGAATGAAATTATTTCTCCCCGCCGCCACAAACGTGGCATTCTGTCAGCGCAAACACCTTGACCATACTGGAACCCGATTGCCATCCTGTGACCTGAACGATATTCACTGCCGGCCCTGCTGCGCGCGCTGGCTGCCGGTGGCGGCCCTGATGCTTGCAGCCCTGGCGCTCGCGGCCTGCGCGCCAGAACAACCGGCGCCGGCGCCCGCCAAGGGCGCGCCGGCGCAACAGAAATTGCCTCCCGTCGTCTACGGCCAGCTGCCGCCCGAGCTGGCGCGCTATGCCGAGGCCATCGACCGTTCGCGGCTGCCGTATATCCACATCGACTTGCACCAGCCGCACAAGCTGGCGCCGTGGAACAGCAGCCTGGGTGGCGCGGCTTACCTGCCCAAGGGACAGGAATATCCCGCCGGACCCGATGGCGTCCCGCTGACCTTGCTGGCGCAATTCAATTTTTCCGAGATGCCGGCGCTGGAGGGCTATCCCGCAGGCGGCATGCTGCAGTTCTATATTTCCGGCAGTAAATCGAAGGGGCATTTTTACGGCGCATCGAGCGAGAGCACCAAGCCGTACAATGCCGAACGCGCATTCCTCTCGCTCGCCAGGCAGCGCTGGTTCCGCGTGCTGTATCACCCCACAGTCGCTCGCGACGTCAAGAAACTCCAGCCGACGACCGTCATCGCCAGCGACAATCTGCCGATGGCGGGCACTTCCGCGCTCACTTTCGGGATCCGCACCGAACCGGTGTCGGTGCAGGACTACCGCTTCGCGCGCATCCTGGGCCAGCCGCCCTGGGAGCTGTTCAAGCAGTTTGGCGCGAAACAGGATGCCGTTTCCGAAAACTACGAGACGTTTTCGCAGAAATACACCATCGCCAAGCTGGGCGGGTACAGCAAGCCCACCCAGACCGACGTGCGCACTGCGCAGCCCGACGGCGACTGGCTGGTGCTGTTCGAGCTGCAAGGCGGCGGCGTCAAGGGCGGCTTCTACAGCGAATGGGGCGATAGCGGCATGGCCGTGTTCTACATTCGCCGCCAGGACCTGGCGCGGCGCGATTTCTCCAACGTGGTCTACTCGTGGGACAACCTCTGATGACGCACGCGGACCCGCATCGTCATCGAGCACGCGGCGCCTGCGTGTGGCTGGCGGCGGCACTGGCGCTTGGGGCCTGCTCGCCGCACAATCCCGAGCCTGCACCCGAACCCGAACCCGCATCGGCGCCGGTGCGCGACAAGGCGCGCCGGGTCAGCTACGGTGCGCTGCCGCCGGAGCTGGCGCCCTACACCGACAAGATCGACGCCTCCCGGCTTGCCTACATCGACATAACGCTGAAAGCAGCGCAGCACCTGGCGCCGTGGAACAGCAGGCTCGGTGGACCCGCCTACCTGCCCAAGGGACAGGCCTATCCGCGCGACCCCGATGGCGTTCCGCTGGCCTTGCTGGCACAGCTCAATTTTGCGGAGATGCCGGCCCTGGACGGCTATCCCGCGACCGGCATGCTGCAATTTTTCATCGCAGGCGGCGAATCGAGCGCGCATAGTTACGGCTCCGCGCCGGATTTTCCCACTCCCTTCGACGAGCAGCGCTATCTTGCGTTGCTGTCCGCGCAGCACTACTTCCGGGTGGTGTACCACCCGCGGGTCGAACAGCATCCGCAAAAACTGGCGCGCCCGCCCGCCGCGCCGACCGACGCGCTGCCGTTCGGCGGCACGGCGGGGCTGGTGTTCAAGCGCGACACCGCGCCGGTGTCGGTCGACGATTATCGCTTCCAGCGTTACCTGGGCAAGCCGCGCAACGCATTTTTCCGGCAGTTCGGCGGGGTGGGCGAAGACTTGTTGGTCGAGTACGCGCACTATGCCAACAAGGAGGTTGTGGCCCAGGTGGGCGGCTACAGCAACCCGGCCCAGGACGATCCGCGCGCCTCGTGGCCGGACGACGACTGGATCGTGCTGCTCGAATTGCATGGCAGCGAAGCGGACAAGGGCTTGCGCATGATGTGGGGCGACATGGGCATGGGCGCCTTCTACATTCGCCGCAACGACCTTGAACGGCGCGATTTTTCCAGGGTCCTGTACTACGTCGACAGCTACTGAGCGCCTCGCTGGCCGCGCCCTTGACGATCCTGTATCCTTCGCCTTACAGACACGAATTGAAAGCGCACCACCATGATCCCTGGCAAAAAACCCGACGCCGCCCGCCTCGATAAAATCGTGGCCGAGGCGCGCAAGGCGGCCGAAACACGCGAAAGCGGTTACCGGGCGCGCTCGCTCAAGATGTACCCGTGGACTTGCGGGCGCTGCATGCGCGAGTTCACCAACGCCAACGTGTCGCAGCTGACCGTACACCACCGCGACCACAACCACGACAACAATCCGCCCGACGGCAGCAACTGGGAGCTGTTGTGCCTGTACTGCCACGACAACGAGCACTCGCGCTACCTGGAAGCGGACCGTGGCGCCGGCTTGCTGTCGGCCGAGGTGGCGCCCGCCACCCACAACCCGTTCGCGGCGCTGGCCGGGCTGATGAAGAAAAAAGACTGAGTGCAGGCGGCAAGGCCGCGCCTGCGCATGCCGGCATGGCGGCGCAGCGCCTGGCGGCGCAAACGCGGTTGCTTGCCGTAAGTCAATAAGAGCGCGCGCATCTCCTGCGCTGTCCTCATAAAGTTTCCACTGGTAAATATAAAGTAGGTGGATGCCAACCCGGCATCCACCGCCGCTTTTCCTGGAGACCTTATGACGACCGACATCGCAGTGAGCCTGTCCGACACCTTGTTCGCCGCTGAACCGGACGCGCTGCTCCTCTGGCTCGACCCGGATGCGAGCGCCGCCCTGGCCGCCGCCATGGCCGCCTGGGCGCCCGCGCTCCCGCTACATGACATCGAAGCGATGATCCTGAGCGGCGACGATGGCGGCACGCCTTACTGGTTCGCGTTGCCGTACGACGTAGCCGACGACAGCGCGCGCGAGGCGGTGCTGAGCGGTAGCGACGACGCCGACATCCTGCACGGGCGCGAAGGCGCCGACCTGCTGTTCGGGCTCGAAGGCGACGATATCCTGCAGGATGTGCGCGGCAATAATCTGTTCGACGGCGGCGCCGGCGCCGACATCATCGAAGGCGCGGGCCGCAGCCTGTACATCGGCGGCGCCGGCGACGACACCATCACCGCCTGGGGCGCCGACTTCACGCTCGCCTTCAACGCCGGCGACGGCTTCGACACCGTCGTGTTGTGCGCGCGCGGCCCGGCCACCATCTCGCTCGGCCTGGGCATCGTCGCGGCGAATGTGTTCGTCAGCAGGGATGGCGGCGACCTGGTCGTGCATACCGGCGCCGCCGAAGGCATGGCGCTGCGCGGCTGGTACGACAATCCCGCGCCCGAAGCGCTCAGCGTGCAAGTGATCGGGGAGGGCGGTGTCCAGCTCTACGACCTGCTGGCGCTGATCGCCGGCGTCAACGGGCAGCAGGGCGCGCGGCTCGGCCAGCCCGATATGGACGGCGCGGCCCCGGCCGGCGGCGAACTGGCGGTGGTCTATGCCAGCAACGCAGCCGGCATCGGGATCACCGGCGCCAGCGCCGCTGCGTGGGCCGACAGTTTCGGCTTCAGCGCGGGCCTGGGCCTGCTGTTGTAGCCGCCGGCACGGTCCACGGGGTGCCGGGCGCGCGCCAGTATTGGCGCGCGATGTGCCGCCACGGCAGCACCAGCGGCACCAGCACGATGCCGATCGCGCAGGCGAACAGGGTGTCGGCGGCATACGCGTCGAGGCCCGGTCCCATCCACATCGGCACGGCGAAGGCAAGGACCCAGATGATCTTCCAGGCCAGCTCGAAGAGCAGCAGCGGCAGCATGCGCAGCGGATGGCGCAATCCCAGCACCGACAGCAGGCACAAGGCGCCGAGCAGCGAGCGCACCACGGTGCCGGCGTTGGCCGTCACGCCGGGCGGCGCGATGATCATCGGCCACATGCTCAGGCCCAGTCCCACCACCAGCAGCAGGTACATGGCGCGTAACAGGGACAGTCTTACTGTGCTGATCTGGTTCATGATGCGACTCCTTCAATAGTCAGTTGATCCCAAGCCGGGATGTTGATGCCCTTGAACAGCAGGTACAGGCAGAATGCGCTTTCGCCGATAAACGACGGCGCCAGGATCGCCGGAAAAACCGCTTCATGCAGGGCGGGCGAGAGCACCATGATGAAGGTGTTGAGCAGGTAGCACAGGCCGGCGAGCTGCATCAGCATCCCGAGCGGCGCCGGAAAATAGCCGGACCTGCGCAGCAGGTGGCCGACGATGACGCACTCGACCCCGAAGAACATCAGCGCCACCGCGAACGCATGCGCATGGCCGACGATGGCCAGGTAGGCCATGGCCTGCGCCTGCCCCGGTTCGATGCCGAGATGCCCGGCGGCCAGCAGCGGCGCGAGCGCGCCTTGCAGTTGCAGGGCGCTGACGCTTTCGACCGCCAGCGACACCAGCGCGAAGAACATGGCCAGCAGGGTCAGGTGCTTGTGTACGGGCCGCAGCAGCACGTACCAGGCCAGCGACAGCCCGACCGCGCACAGCAGCAGCAAGAGCTGGCCGGCCACGCCGACGCGCCACAGCCATTCGGAGGCGAGGATGCGGCGGGCGGTTTCGGCGGCGTTGCCGGAAACGAGCAGGCTGTTGCGGATCAGTGTCTCGCCCAGCAGCCCGATGACGATGATGACGAGGTACAGCGCGCCGGCGATGCGCGCGGTGCGCTGCGCCTCCTTGCCGCCGGGTTCAATCGACTGCTGGTACGGCATGGTGTTCTCCTGGTGAGGTGCAAACATCGATTGGCGCGGCAAGGGCAGTGCGGGCTTACTCGACGTCGCGCAGCATTTTCTCGACGGCGGCCACGCGCGTTCTTACTTCCGTCATATGGGCGTTGATCGCGCCCAGCGCGGCGGATGTTTCGGCCTGGGCCGCCGCGGCTTGCGCGGCCAGCTGGCGGTAGGCTTCGTCGCTGGCCAGGCGCGCCCTGGCCTGGACGATCGCGGCCAAGTACTTCATGCCGAAAATGAGCAGGACAGTCACGAGCGGCAGCCCGATGGTGATCAAAAAGACGTGTTCGGACATAATTGGGCTCTATTTTTCAGGGTTGATGGTAAGCGACCTGGCTGCCTCGGCGATCACCCCGGGCGTGAGCGCCACGGCGAAGCTGGCCGCTTCGAAGTAGTTAAGCGCTTTGCCGTCGTGCGACAGTTCGAGGCGGCTGGTCACAAGGCCGGCGTGTTCGAGTTTTTGCAGATGCAGGTGCAGCAAGGGCCGGCTGATGCCAAGGTCGCGCGCAAGCTGGCTGACGTAATTGCGTCCGCCCGCTGACAGGGCTGCAATGATGCGCAGCCGGTGCGGATTGGCCAGGGCCGACAGGATCGCCAGCAACTGGTCTCCGTCGATTGTTTGTATATTTTCTTTCACCTGCAAACAATATCTGACACATGACAGCGGGTCAAGCGGATTTTCCGGGGGAGGTGGAAATGACCCTGCCGCCAGTCGGGCGAGTCTGATAAACTCGCCACGATTGTTGTGTTTGTATCGAACCAGCCTGCCGTAACGCCGCTGCCAGCTTCCATGGAACGCTGGACCGGGTCCGACGGCCCGCGTGTGGCTGGTGCGACAAGCAAACTCCGCAAAGTACCGTTTCCAAGCGCTGCCGCCGGGCAGGTCGAGCAGAACTTGTCGAGGTGCGCCCCGCCGGCCGATTCCCATCGCGGGAGCGGCCCTGCCTTGCCCGTGTCTGCGACTTGCTGGTGGCACCTATCCGCCATTTTTACAGGGATGCCATGACTTATCTTCACACACTCGACACCATCGTCAGCACCATCGTGCTGCCAGCCGCCGCCGATACCGACCGCGAGGCCCGCTTTCCGCGCGCCGCCATCGATGCGCTGGGCCAGGCCGGCCTGCTCGGCCTTGTCAGCAGCAAGGACGTGGGCGGCATGGGCCTCGGTTTGCCGGAAGCCGCGCAACTGATCGAGCGCCTGGCCAAGGCCTGCCCATCGACCGCGATGATCGTCTGCATGCACCTGTGCGCGGCCACCGTGCTGGAAAAATTCGCCGCTGAAAAGGTGCGCCGCGAGGTCGCTTGCGGGCGCCACCTGAGCACCCTGGCCTGGTCCGACAACGGCTCGCGCAGCCACTTCTGGGCGCCGGTCGGCACTGCGCGCCAGGAAGGCGATGGCATCGTCATCGACGGCAGCAAGTCGATGGTCACCGCCGCCGGCGAAGCCGATTCCTACGTCTGGTCGACCGCGCCGGTGGCCAAGGAAGGCGCCAGCACCCTGTGGCTGGTCGACAGCAAGAGCGCCGGCCTCTCCGAACCGAAAGCGTTCGACGGCATGGGCTTGCGCGGCAACCGTTCCTCGCCGCTCAGCGCCAGCGGCGTGTACGTCACCCCGGCGGCCATGCTCGGCGTGGATGGCGGCGGCTTCGACATCATGATCGGCGCGGTGCTGCCGGTGTTCTCGACCCTGATCGCCTCGTCCTCGCTTGGGCAGATGGAGGCCGTGCTGGAAGCGGCGTGCGTACACGCGGCCGGCAGCAAGCTCGAACACCTGGGCAGCGCCTTGTCGGAACTGCCGACCATCCGCGCCTACCTGGCGCGCGCCCGCATCAGCGCCGACATGGTGCGCACCCTGCGCGACGATACGCTCGCCGCGCTGGCCGCCAGCCGTCCGGACGCCATGCTGCGCGTGATGCAGGTCAAAGCGGCAGCGGCCGAAGCGGCGCTGGAAGTGACCGACACCGCCATGCGCGTGTGCGGCGGCGCGGCCTTCCGCAAGGATGTCGGCATCGAGCGCTACTTCCGCGACGCGCGCGCCGCCTCGGTCATGGCGCCGACCTCCGACGTGCTGTTCGACTTTATCGGCAAGGCCGTTTGCGGCATGCCGGTGTTCGGTTAAGGAGCGCGCCATGAACACACCATTGATGATGGGCGCCGTAGCCTACGCACCGAAAGTCGTGACGATCTGGGAAGGCTTCAAGGAGTACTTCCGCCGCCATGACTTTGAATTCGATTTCATTTTGTACTCCAACTACGAGCGCCAGGTGCAGGCGCAGTTCGACGGCAGCATTGCGCTGGCGTGGAATTCGCCGCTGGCCTGGGTGCGGGCCGAGCGCATGGCGCGCGCACGCGGCCAGCAAGTGAGCGCGCTGGCCATGCGCGACAGCGATTGCGACCTGACCTCGGTGCTGGTCACGCGTACCGGCCCGCTGCTCACGCTGGAACAACTCAAGGGCAAGACGATCGGTTTTGGCGCCATCGACTCGCCGCAGGCGCACCTGATTCCGCTCGACCTGCTGCGCCAGCACGGCATGCTGGCCGGGCGCGATTACACGGCGCGCCGCTTCGACGTTTTGGGCGGCAAGCACGGCGACCATATCGGCGGCGAACGCGACGCCGCGCTGGCGCTCATCGCCGGCGAGATCGATGCCGCCTGGATGATCGACAGTAACCACATGGCCTTCTCGCGCGAAGGCGTGCTGCCGGCCGGCGCCACCACGATCCTGGCGCGCACGGCGCCGTTCGACCACTGTAACTTCACGGTCAGCCCCGGCGCGCCGGCGGAGACAATCGCGCGCTTCGGCGAACTGCTGCTGGCCATGAGCTGGGACGACCCGGAAGTGCGCCCGCTGCTCGAACTCGAAGGCCTGAAAACCTGGCTGCCGGGACGCACCAGCGGCTACGACGCGCTGGTGCGGGCGGTGGACGACGAAGCCTTCTACGACGCCGAAGGGAAAATCCTTGCCATCGACTATCGATATTGAAGACCTGGGCTTTGACGCCGGCGCCCACCTGCTGGTCAAGCACGGCTTGCAGCAGCTCGCGCCCGGCGCGCAGCTCGATGTCACGGGCAGCGGCGCGGGCTGGGACGGGCAACTGGGCGCCTGGTGCCGCAGCCAGGGACACCCGTGCGCGCCGCATGAGGTGGACGGGCGCAAGGTGGTGCGCGTGACGCGCGGCGGCGCCGCGGCCGGCCGCTGGCGCGCCGCGCTGCACAGCGGCCATGCCGACCCGCGTGTCGATGGCGCGGTCGCCGACCAGGCCAAGGCCCAGTGGGGCCTGGCCGCGCGCGGCGCCACCGTCGAAGCCGGGTCGCCGGCCATGCAGTTCCGCCTCGATCAAAAGGAAGAAGTGTGGGCCGAGCGTGCGGCCGACCTGTACGCCCAGGCCGCCGCCGCCCAGTGGGACCCGGAGACGGCGATCGACTGGAAGGCCGACTTCACCTTGCCCGACATGGTCGAAGACGCGGTGGTGCAGGTGCTGACTTACATGATCGAAAACGAAGTGGCGGCGCTGGTGGTGCCGGCGCGCTTTTTGGGGCAGGTGCATCCGCATTTTCGCGAAGTGCAGGCGGTGCTGGCGATCCAGGTGGCCGACGAAGCGCGCCACATCGAGGTGTTCACGCGGCGCGTGCGGCTCAAGGGCAGGGAGCCGGGCCTGTCGACGGCGGGCGGGCAAAGCTCGCTCAAGACGCTGCTCGATGAGCAGGATTTTTCGGTGGCCGAATTTTTGCTGTCGGTGCTGGGGGAGGGCACGTTCGTCAGCCTGCTGCACTTCTTGCATGCGTACGCGCCGGACCCGGTCACGCGCCAGATCGCGCGCCTGGCCGCGCGCGACGAAGCGCGTCATGTCGCCTTCGGCATGACGCACCTGGCGGCGCGGCTCGAACGCGAGCCGGCCTTTCGAACGCGCCTGGCCAACGCGGTCCAGTCGCGCAACGATGCGCTGGCGGCCAGTTCGGGACTGAACGAAGAAGTGTTCGATTCCCTGATCCTGCTGGCGGCGGGCGCGCTGACCCCAGGCGCGATCGCGGCCGGCTATGTGCGGGTGCAGCAGCTGATGGTGGACATGGCCGAAGGGCGCCAGGCGCGGCTGGAGCGGCTGGGGTTTTCCAAGGCCGAGGCGCGCCAGTTGTCGGCGCTGCATACGCGTAATTTCATGTAAGGCCGCGCCCCTGAACACCAGGGTACCGCGGGATCGTCAATCGAATTGAACATAGGGATTTTGAATGCGAAGCAAGATGATTTTTGCCAGCCTGATGGCGCTGGCATGCGCGTCGCCGGCGTCTGCGCAGGCGGGTGAGCGGGCCAGGTCCCAGGACAAGTCAGCGGCCTCTGTCAACAGCAAGGCGCCTGCAAAAGCGGACGGGTTCGGGACGGTGCTTCCCGCCGGCTTGACTGCGAAGCAGCTGATCGCCCTGGTCGCGCCCGGCCGGGACGCGTCGTTCGCCATGCTCGTCGGCGCAAAAGCGTGGCCGTACCGCGCCAACAGCTTCGTCGTGATCGCTTGTTTCAGCCGCAACGAAAAGGACGCTGAACGGTCGCGCAAGTCGAGCACGGGACCGTCCTGCGACGGCGCTTCCCGGTTCGGCGGGACGCCCGCATCCATCGATCCGGCGGTGTACTTGGGTGTCGTGGAATACCAGGCCGGCAGTGCCGCGCCGACGCTGGTCGCCAGTTACGGCAAGCCCTACGATATCAAGACCAGCTGGGCATTTAGTCAGGTCGAAGGTCCTGGGGAGGACGACGATACGCCCGGAGGCCGGGAGAGCGGCCTGATGCCGGAACAGTATCGCCGTTTCGACTTCGCCCCCTACAAGATCACGCCGACGGAAACGGCCATCGGCTTGCGTCTCGGCTGGAACGAGGGCTATGCCGGCGGAGGCGCCGATTTTGAAGCACTGTCCCTGTTCAGGATCGACGGCAACAAGCTGGTCAATATCTTGTCGGAGCCGGTCTCCTTCCACAAGCTGATCGCCGGCGACTGGAACAAGGATGGCACCAGGGACCACGATGAGTACGAAGGCACGAATGTGCTGTCCGTTCTTCCGAGTACAAGCAATGGCTATGCGGATCTCCAGTTACGATTACTGAAAAGTAAATCGAAGCAAGTTTTCACCTGGGACAGCAAACGCGCCCGGTATATGCCGGTCAAGACGGCCCAGGCGGCGAAAAACCGCTGAGGCGTCACGCCGCCGGGCCGGCCGTGCCGGCAGGCGTCAGGCGACCCTGGCCGGCTTCTTGAACGGACTGCGCTCGGGTGCGTCATCATGCTCGATGCCCAGCAGCAGGTGCTTGATCATCTTGTTGAGCACGGGCTGGCGGTGGCGCACCAAAATGCCGAAGGTTTGCGGTTTCGCGCCCAGCGCCGCCTTCGGCTCGAGCGCGGTGCGGCCGAACGAGACCTGCTTGCAGCCCATCGACAGGGCGTCGGCAATGCCGGCGTGCAGCAGGCGCAGATAGATCGGCAGGTCGGCCGCCGCCGCGCGCTTAAAGCCGATATGGTAGGCGATGGAGGTGTCGCCATCGGCCACCGAGATCAAAAAGCCCAGCATCGCCCCATCTTGCTTGAGCACGCTGCAGCGGAAGCGCTCGCCGGCGGCCTTTTGCAGCGCGGGAAAATACTCGGGGCGCAGCTCGAACGGGCGGAAACCCGCGTTGACCTGGACTTCCTTGTAGAGGCCGTGGATCTGGTCGCGCACGGCGTCCAGGTCGCTTAACTGTTCCACGGTGCAGGCTGCCTCGTCGAGCGTCTTGAACACCGCGTTGCGCACGCCGCTGCGGTACTTGGACGCCAGGCTGGCCAGGTAGTCGTCGTAATGCTTCCAGTCGTCCTGCAGGGCCAGCACCATGTTCGGCTCGGTTTCGACGTAGCGGTAGCTCAGGTGTTCCAGGTGCGCCGCGTGGTCGATGTGGGGCGCGTGCAAGTCCTTGATCATGATGAAGTGGGTCTTGCCAACCAGCTTGTCGGCCTGGCGCACGCGGTACAGCACTTCGGCCACGCCATGCCAGGCCAGCTTGGGATCGGCGTCGGGCGCCATGGCGATGCCGTGCTGGCCGAAGGTGAGCAAGTTGCCGCAGGTGAGGATGCGCTGGGTGGTCTTTTTGGCCAGCTCGTCGAGCGCGGCGGGACGGGGCGAGGCCGAGCCGCTTTTGTCGGGGCGGGCCTGGGCCAGGCTGATGTCGGCGATCTGCATGTACACGGCCGCGACCGGCATGCGGTCGGCGCCAGCGCCGCTGTAGATCAGGGCGTAGCGCGGCGACAGGTTGTGCGGCAGCACGTGTTCGAGCGCCTTGAGGTAGTCGAAGGACATGAAGAAGCCGGCGTGCCGGGCCAGCGCCTGCCAGGCGGCGGCGTCGAGCAGCTCGATGGCATCGGCGATGGCGTAGTGCAGGTCGGCCGGGCCGCGCAGGCGCTTGCGTTCGCGGCTGCGTTCGGAGAGCGAGGCTTTGATCGAGCGGAGTTTTTCAGGGATGTTCATGGACGCACTTTTTTTCGTTATTCGAATCGTTCGTGCGCGATTCTACAGAAGGTGACCTCGAACAGCCTACCGCGTGGCGCAATGATCGCCATGCGATGCGCACGCGATGTTTGGGCGGCTGCGCTTTCCTGACGACAGGTTCTGCGCTGGCCGCGCTTTTTAGAGATTCATGTGATGCGCAAAAACAACGACAGGAAATTTCTTGCTCGGCCAAAGCAAACATGTGATTATGCTTTAACCATGAGTTAATGATCGATTTCCGTTTTCGGAAGGTCGCACATGAATACCGCCACGTACCAGAATAAATCCAGGATGATTGAAAATGATTTCCCTGATGATTTATTGCAGCCGAGCATGGAGGATATCGTCACCGACCAGACTTCCTTTGGGATAAGGCTGGTCGATACGCCCGAAGGCCGTAACACGGCCAGCATGCTGATACATAAAATGTATGCGTGGCGCGGCCTGGCCGGTACCCATGCCATATTGAATGACCCTAACCGCGTGACACTCATGGCCCACCGCAAAGGCGAGGCCGTCGGAACGCTCACGATCGGCCTCGATTCGCCGTCGGGAATCCTGGCCGACCAGTTGTTCAAGCCCGAAATAGACGCGTTCCGCGCCCTTGGAAATCGCGTGTGCGAGATTACCAAGCTGGCATTCGATATCGAATCGTCGTCGAAGAGTTACCTGGCCGCCTTGTTCCATCTGTCGGTGATTGTTGCGCGCGATATGCATGCCTGCGATCTCATCTTCATTGAAATCAGCCCGCGCCACCGTGGATTCTTCCAGCGCATGCTTGGCTTTCGTCAGTTGGGCGAGGAGAAGATCAATCCTCGGGTGAATGTACGCGGCATCTTGATGTGTGTGCCGCTGACCTATATGACGGAGCAAACGCGGTTGTTTGGCGGTAAAGGCGCGGAAGCGGTGGGAGAACGTTCTTTGTTTCCCCTGTTCTACTCGCCGCGCGAGGAATGCGGGATCGTCAACCGTCTCAAGGAACGGCGTTGAGCTTCCTGCCCACGCCACCGAGCGGGAAGGCGGCCGCCTTTTCCTATGCGCGCGCGTTTTCGCGCAATATCGGCTGGGTTACGCCGGCCGAACAGGAATTGCTGCGCGGCAAACGTGTGGCCATTGCGGGAGCCGGCGGGGTGGGCGGCTATCATTTGCTGGCGCTGGCCCGGCTGGGCATAGGCGCGTTTCACATTGCCGATTTCGACACCTTCGACATCGCCAATTTCAACCGCCAGGCGGGCGCCTTCATGTCCACCGTGGGGCAGCCCAAGGTCGATGTGGCGGCCCGCATGGCGCTCGACATCAACCCCGAGCTGGACCTGCGCGTCTTTCCGGACGGTGTACACGGCGGCAATCTGGACGCTTTTCTCGATGGCGTGGACTTGTACGTGGACGGACTCGATTTCTTCGCCTTCGATGCGCGTGCGCAAACATACGCGCTGTGCCAGCGGCGCGGCATTCCGGCAACCATGGCGGCGCCTCTGGGCATGGGTGTTGCCAGCATGAACTTCATGCCAGGAAGAATGAGTTTTGAGGAGTATTTCCGCTGGGGCAATTTATCCGAGCCGGACAAGGCGCTGCGCTTCCTGATCGGCCTGGCGCCGGCCGGCTTGCACCGGCCCTACCTGGTCGAACCGAGCGCCGTCAACCTGGCCGAGCGGCGCGGCCCGTCGACCGTGATGGGCTGCCAGCTGTGCGCCGGCGTGGCCGTGACCCAGGCCCTCAAGATCCTGCTGGGGCGGGGCCGGGTCCTGGCGGCGCCCCACGCCACCCAGTACGACGCGTTTCGCGACAAGCTGGCGCACACCTGGCGTCCCGGCGGCAACCGCCATCCCCTGCAATGGCTGTCGATCCAGATCGGCCGCCATTTCTACAGCAAAAGCTTGCGAGCGCAATGAAGCAGCTCTCCATCATCGAGCAGATACTCGACCTGGCGCGCTGGGCGCCCAGCGGCGACAATGTGCAGTCGCACCGTTTTCAGATCGCCGGGCCGCGGCATCTGGTGATCCACGCGCGCGATACGCGCGCCGACTGCGTGTATGACCTGGACGGCCACGCCAGCCAGATCGGCTTCGGCGCCTTGCTTGAAACCATCGCCATCGCGGCGACCGGACATGGCTTGGGCACGCGCGTGGAGCGGCGCCAGCGTCCCGCCGCCGACGATGCTTACCTGATCTTTGACGTCTATTTCGAAGCGCAAGCCGGGCTTGCCGTCGACCCGCTGATCAAGCACATCACTGCGCGCGCGGTGCAGCGCCGGCCAATGAAGACGCGGCGCCTGACTGCGCACGAAAAGACGGTGCTGGAAGCGTCCGTGGGGCCGGCCTACGCCTTGCGCTGGCTGGAAACCGGGAGCGACAAGTTGCGGGCGGCGAAGTTGATGTACCGCAATGCGAAACTGCGCCTGACCATGCCGGAAGCGTATGAAGTGCATCGGCGCATTATCCACTGGGGCGTGGCGCGCAGTCCGGACCGGGTGCCGGACCGGAGCCTGGGCGCCGACCCCGTCACCATGCGCCTGATGAAATGGGCGATGGCGAGCTGGAGCCGGCTGTCGGCCGTGAACACGCTCATGGGCACGTGGGCGCCGCGCCTGCAGATGGATTTTGTGCCGAGCCTGATGTGCGCCGCGCATTTCGTCCTCCAGGCCAGGCAGCAGCCGCGCACCATCGACGAGTTCGTCGCTGCGGGCCGCGCGGTCCAGCGATTCTGGCTGACCCTGACGGCGCTGGGCTTGTTCATGCAGCCGGAAATGACACCGCTCATCTTCGCGCGCTATGTCGACCAGGGGCGCCAATTCAGCAAGATCGGCAACTTGCACGCCCTGGCCGCGACGCTGCGGGAGCGTTGCGCCGCCATCATCAGCGCGCCGGGCCTGTATCCGGTCTACATGGGCCGTCTGGGTGAAGGCCCGGCGCCATCCTCGCGCGCCGAACGCAAGCCGCTGGACCAATTGATGCTGCCGTAACAGCGGTTTTCCATTTCTCCGCATATTCTCCCTTCGCTCCAGTTCCGATATCGACCCGATATGAATTCCGTATCGCTGCGTTTGCCATTCAATTTGGCGTAACTATTCAATCTGATAGGATGCGCAAACAAGCGGAACGCAGAATATTCATCATTCCGGATACGAGGAAAGCGATAAAAATGTCGGGAAACTTTACAAAACAGATGTTAATAAGTTACTAAGAGTAAATACGATAATATAAGTCCTTGTTAACCCGCATATTACTTTTAGTGGCACGCTCATTGCTTCATGTCTGTCATGATTATCGCAGTGCGCGTGGTCATATTCTGATGTTTCCTGAAAGAAGTTTATCCTTGGAGAATAAGCATGCAAACAAAAATGAAAAGGCTGCGCCGTCTGGCTGTTTCGACGATGTTACTCATCGGTGCGCTAAGCACGGGCGAGGCCGGCGCCGTTGCACTATTCACTGTCAATCCGAACTTTCTGACCGTTGGCGGGACGCCGTTCGAGGCAACCGCCATCAGCGGGCTTTCGTCGAGCCGGATTGCTCAGGTCAGCGGCGATAAATTCACCAGTGATGGCTACGCCGTCTTCACTGGCTTTGCCAAGGACAACGCTCCCATCTCGGGCAATATCACCAAAGTCAACGGCGACTATGGCCTGTATGCGCGCTTCCACCAAGACCTCAGTTGCAAAGGCGGGCTGGCGCGTGGTGTGACCTGCGATACGACAGCCATGACATTTAGCCTGTATGCGGACATAGGCAACAAGAACGACTACCACATGGCGTCGCTGGCCGCCGGTGCGTCGGTGGACGATTACGGCGCCAAGGACATCCTGCTGGCGTCGTCGAACGTGCTCCATGGCGGCATTGGCGGGCTGGACCAGTTGGGCGGGGCATTCCAGAACATGAACATAGGCTGGACCTTGAGCGATATCGGCGCTCAGTATTTCACGTCGCCCACGCCGTTCTACAATGCCGCGTTCACTGCTTTCAACAATACGTCGCAAGGGCTGAGCTGCGACAAGCCGAAAGTCAATTGCCAGGGCGCGACTGTGGTGGCGATCGCTTCGCAAGTGGGCGTCCTCGACTTCAACACGCGCGCGGTGCCTGAACCGGGCGCGCTCGCGCTCATGGGCATCGGTCTGCTTGGCTTGGGGACCATGCGCCGCCGGGCGGGCCGCTGAGTCGAACCGCGTTACGCCGGTTTCACAGCGCTGGCCGGGCAGGCCTGACGAGGGCATGCCGGCCAGCGCATCCGGCGATGTTCGCCAACATCTCACCCCGATTACCCAAGGGGGCCAGACATGCCAGCAAGATCAGCAACAGGCGACTATTTTTTCACGACCCATCCCAGCCATTCTGCCTGTCATCCTCGGCCAGTTCCGCGTCCAGCGCGAACATGGCTTCGAGTTCTTCGCGCGCCTGCTTGGCCACCGACAGGAACTGCTCCTTGTCCTTGTAATACGGATAGATCTTGTCCAGGCTGCGCATATTGAACATGCGGAACTTGCTGGCCGCCTGGCGCGCCCGGTAGGCCCCGAAGCCGAGTTCGTGCAGCACATTGCGCCCCAGCATCAGCGCCGCCTCGAACGTTTCGCGCTCGATGATGCTCACGCCGCGGTCGCGCAAGTCGAAATAATGGGTCACATTGCGCGCGCGCGCCATGATTTTCAATTCTGGAAACGTCCTGCGCACCGCGTCCACCAGTTTCAGGCTGTCGTCGATATCGTCGACCGCCACCACCAGCGCGCGCGCCCGCGCCGCCCCGGCCGCGTGCAGCAGGTCGACCCGCGTCACATCGCCATAAAACACTTCCATGCCGAAGCGGCGCACCAGGTCGATCTGGTCCGGATCGTGATCGAGCACGGTCAGCTTGACCCCGTTGGCCGCCAGCAGGCGCCCGAGGATCTGGCCGAAGCGCCCGAAGCCGGCGATGATCACATGCTCCTCGTTGGGCGCGATCTTGTCGGCCTGGCGCTTCTGGTCGGTGCGGTAGCGCGGCGCGATCAGGCGGTCGTGCGCGATCAAGAGCAGCGGCGTGACCACCATCGACAGGGCGACGACCACCACCAGCATCGAGGCCACCTCGGCGCTGAACACCTTGGCCGCTTCGGCCGCGCCGAACACCACGAACGCAAATTCCCCGCCCTGCGACAGGATGAAGGCGAACAGCGCCTGCTGGCTGCGCGGAATCTCGGCGATCTTGCTGATGCCGTACAGGACGGCGATCTTGATGCACAAGAACGCCGCCACCAGCCCCAGGATCAGCCACGGCTGCGCCATGAACACGCCGAAATCGACCGACATGCCGACCGCGATGAAGAACAGCCCGAGCAGCAAGCCCTTGAACGGCTCCAGGTCGGTCTCGAGCGCGTGCCGGTATTCGGAGTCGGCCAGCAGCATGCCGGCCATGAAGGCGCCCAGCGCCATCGACATGCCGACCCATTGCATCAGCAGCGAAATGGCGATCACCAGCAGCAGCGCGAAGGCGGTGAAAATCTCGCGCATGCCGGTCTTGACGATGATGCGCAGCAGCGGGCGCACCAGGTAGCGCCCGGCGAAGATCAGCGCGCCGATCACGCCGACCACCTTCAGCACCCCCAGCCAGCCCTGTTCGGTGCCTTCGGCCGCCGCCACGCCCAGCAGCGGCACGATGGCGATCATGGGAATGGCCGCCATGTCCTGGAACAGCAGGATGGCAAAGCTGGCCGAGCCGGTCGGGGTGTTCATCAGCTTGCGCTCGTCGAGCGTGGCCAGGGCGATCGCGGTCGACGACAGCGACAGGCCCAGCGCGCCAATCAGCGCCACCTTCCAGTCGATCCCGGCCAGCATGGCGCAAGCGCACAGGGCGCCGGTCACGCCCAGCACCTGGGCCGCGCCGCGCCCGAAGATGGCGCGCCGCATCGACCACAGGCGCTTCGGTTCGAGTTCCAGGCCGATCACGAACAGCAGCAGCACCACCCCGAATTCGGAAATGTGCAGGATGTCTTCGACCTCGCCGATCAGGCCCAGTCCCCACGGGCCGATGGCGATGCCGGCCAGCAGGTAGCCGAGCACGGCGCCCAGGCCGAGTTTTTTGGCGATCGGGACGGCAATCACCGCCGCCGCCAGGTAGATCAGTGCGTTAAGCAGCAAACCGTGTTCCATTGTTACAGAGCTTTCTTAGGGGAGGTCAGGCGCGCGCGAGCGCGTTCAGGCGGGCGGCGAAGGTGTCGACATGGGCGTCGAGCGTTTCCTCGCTGGCGTGATGGGCGCCATGCAGGATGTGGGGGGGCAGCCATTCCATGCCGCACAGGGCGGCAATCTGGCGGTAGGGCGGCAGGAAGGCCGCAAACGGGTGGCCATGCGCGGCGTCCGGCGCATAGGCATCAAGCGGACTGCCGGTCGAGGCGGCCAGCCAGAAGCGCTTGCCGGCGAGCGCCCTGGCGCCGGCGCCGTAGGCCCAGTCAGGCGTCAACACCGCATCGACCCATTCCTTGAGCAGGGATGGCATGCCGTACCACTGTATCGGATGGAGTAACACCAGCGCATCGGCGTCGGCCAGGTTTTCCTGCTCGGCCGGCACGTCGATGTAAAAGTCGGGATAGCTCTCGTACAGGTCGACCAGCTCGACGCCGGGCACGCCGCGCGCGGCGTCGCGCAGGCGCCGGTTCACGCGCGAGCGCTGCGGCGCCGCGTGGGCGAAGACGACCAGTACCTTGCGCAGCGGCGCGCCGGCGCCGGCCGTCACTTCGCCTCGAGCATGGCTTTGGACAGCGCGAAGCCGGCGTCGTCCTGGTCCAAGGCCCACGACATCATGCCGCCCAGGCGGTGGTCGCGCACGTAAGCGGCTTTTTCCTTGATCACGAGCGGGTCGTCGTAGGTCCAGAAGGTGCCGTTCTCGTAGGTCCAGAGCTGCTTGCTGACCGGATGGTAGAACTTGGGCGCCTTGCGCGCGGCGATGGTCGAATAGCGCTCGGTGCCTTCCTCGAAGCCCTTGGCCGGCCCCGTCGCGCTCTGGTACAAGCCGTAGCGCGCCGCCGCCACGCCGGTCCAGCCGCGCGCGTAGAACGGCACGCCGATGACCAGTTTCTTGGCCGGCACGCCGGCTTTCAGGAAGCGCTCGACTCCGGTATGCACGCTCTGCTTGTCGGTGTCGGGGCTGCCCGGATCGGGGTACAGGTTCGAGTGAAAGCCGGTCGGGCCTTGCCTGGTCCAGCTGCCGTGGAAGTCGTAGGTCATCAGGTTGATCCAGTCGAGCGACTTGCTGTACTTGCCCGGCTCGGTGGCGTCGGTGGTCTTGGCGCCGCTGTTGACGGCCGCCGTCAGGTAGTATTTCTTGCGTTGCTTCTTGCCCAGCGCGTCGAGCTGGCTGCGAAATTCCGCCAGCAGCAAGGTGAAATTCTGCTTGTCCGAGGGGCTGATGGTGTTGTACGCCATCAGCGGCACGCCCGGATACTCCCAGTCGATATCGAAGCCGTCGAACAGCCCGGCCGCCGCGCCCTTGCCGCCATGCCCGTTCAGGACCGGCAGGTCGCCCTTGATGTACAGGTCGATGCAGGATGACACCAGCGCGCGCCGCAGCGGTTCGGTGGCGGCGCCGGCCGAGAACCAGCGCGACCATTCGGCCCCGCCGATGGCCAGCATGACCTTCAGCTTCGGGTGCTTGGCCTTGAGCTGGCGCAGCTGGTTGAAATTGCCCGCCAGCGGCTGGGAAGCGGTATCGGCCGTGCCGTCGACCGATTCGGCCGCCGTGAACGGACGGGCGTAGTCGAGCGTGGCGCGCATGCCGCCGCCGTCGGCCGCATCCTTGATGTCGCGCCCGCTGTCGCAGCGGTAGGTATTGTCCGGCATCTTGTACAGATTGGCGAAGGCGTAGTTCAGGAACGTGAAGCGTTCCGCCACGCCGGCCTGGTCGAGCTGTTTCAGGCGAAAACCGCTCTCGGTGCTCCAGGCGGTGTAGTACGAGCCGACTTCGACCGGGGCGGCGGAGCGCGCCGGGGCCGCCATCGCGGCCGTCGTCGCGCCGGCCAGCGCGAAGGCGCAGGCCAGGTTGGTCATGCAGGTTGTGTTCAACATCTGTTCTCCTTGCTTAAATCTTGAGCTTGCAATTATGTATGTTCAGGCGTGCAACCACCAGCACGATTGTGGCCGTAAAGACGGCCCCGGCCAACAGTCCCGCGCCGCCCTCGAGCAGCGCCGGGCGGAAGTGCGCGCCGGCCAGGCTGATGACGGCGCCGATGGCGAACGGCAGCAGGTAGGTGAGCAGCGGGCTGGTCGCGGCCGGCTCCACCAGCATGGTCCAGCGGCGCGCGGCCCGCACCTCGACCAGCCAGTACAGCAGCGCGAACACGGCCACGCACAGCGCGCCGCAATACAAGGCCCAGGGCGGCGTGGCGCCGATCTTGGACACCGGGTACCACTGGTGCAGCACCCACCCGGCCAGCGCCAGCGCCAGCGCGAAAGCGGCCGCTTGGCGCATGCGCTGGGGCGCCCCGCGCTGGCCGTCGAAGAACAGCAGCGCGCATGCCAGTCCGGCCAGCACGATCACGCTGTGGATGGCGTGCCCGGACAGGGCCGTGGCGGCGCCGGTTCTGTTGCTGATCATGTACAGCGCCACGCCGGCGGGGATGGCGCCCAGCAGCAGGGGCAGATGTCCGCGCCCCGCCTGGTACAGCAGCGCGACGGCCAGGTAAGCCCAGCCGATCAGGCCGAGAATGCCCCACCACTGCGGCGTCATCATGGCGCCGTGCTCGCCGCGCCAGAGCAGCGCCAGGGCGGCCAGCAGGGCCACGCCGGCGCCGCGCAGGCAGCCATTGAGCAGGGCGCTGTCGAACCGGTACACGCCCCACACCAGCAGCACCGCCGCGTAGAAGGCCAGCGACCAGGCCGCGATCGGCATGCGCATGGCCGCTTCGCTGTAGCCCGACTCGGCGTTGACCATGAACACGCCCATCACGATCAGGGCCAGCGCGCGCCAGGCGCTGTGCCCGAACACCCGGCCCGGGCCGTCGCCGCGCGCGAGGCGGCTGTGTACGCCGAAGGGAATCGACATGCCGACCGCGAACAGGAAGGCGGGGAACACGATGTCGGCCAGGCCCATGCCGTCGGCGCCGCGATCGACGTGCAGCAGCCAGGCCGGCACGCCGCGCGCACCGGCCAGGAAATTGACGAACAGCATGAGCACGAAGGTGAGGCCGCGAAAGGCGTCGACCGACAGGATGCGTTGCCGGGGCAAGTCGTTGAAGGCGAGGGACATGGGCGGTGGCGGTAATGGTAACGGTAACGGAAAGTCATCGACGTCGGCAGACAGTAACATTTCCCGCGGACGAGGCCAAGAGCCTTGCTGGAAGTTAAGATTATAACACTATCCGTGTCGATTTTCTTTACAGTCTAGCTTGTCAAACCGGTACCGGCCGCGCTAAGTGGCTGAATTGATGTCCTTGTTGTTTCGGGTACGGAAATTGCTCAAGCATTGCCACAAGCGTCATCGGCTTTGCGCAAAATCAAAAAAATGGAGACACTATGCTTGGAAAAATGAAGATGCTCGCTTGCATGGCGGCCGCGGTGGTCGGGACGGCCCAGGCCGGCGTAATCGGCGCGGGCGGCTTTAGCGCCCCGACCGTGATCGACTTCGAGAACGCCGTCGCCGGCCCGATCGGCAAGCAGTATGCGGCGCTCGGCCTCAGTTTCACCAATTTCGACCTGGCCATTTTCGCCACGTCGCCGGCGCCGAAAAGCTTCGTCGCCCTCAAATACGTCGAGGGCGCGCCCCAGATCGACGGCACGATCACGTTTTCATCGGTGATCACCCGGCTTGGCGCGGACGCCAG
Source organism: Massilia genomosp. 1 (assembly GCF_011682185.1). Taxonomy (NCBI): domain Bacteria; kingdom Pseudomonadati; phylum Pseudomonadota; class Betaproteobacteria; order Burkholderiales; family Oxalobacteraceae; genus Massilia; species Massilia genomosp. 1. Next base: position 10,209 of record NZ_WHJF01000083.1, on the reverse strand, counting down.
CACCAATCCGGAAGACGACACCTTCATCGATGCCTACCTCGGCAATACCCTGGTCGGCAGCCATTTCTTCGACACCAGCGGCGACGGCAAGGGCGGTTCTTTCATCGGCATCGAATTCCTGTCCGGCTTCGACCGGGTGGTGTTTCACACCATTCCTGTGATCAATGGGGCGCTGGCGCTCGACAAGCTGCGCTTCGAACGTGCCGCGCCGCCGGGCCAGGTGCCGGAACCGGGCAGCCTGGCCCTGCTCGGCACGGCCCTGCTGGGACTGGCCCTGGCGCGCCGCCGCTGAGGCGCTTGCAGCGTCGGCAAACGGCGCTTCCAGGGTTGGCCAGGATGGCCCCTGGCGAACCGGACTGGCTTTACTGCGCCGGCAGGGCGGCGGCCACCACGGTATCGGCCAGCGGCAGGGCGAAGCGGGTACTCAGGAACGCCGCGATGCGCTCCTGGGTCGCCGCCAGGTAGGGAATATTCATGTGGTCCGAATCGGGCACGGTTTCGTCCAGGTGCAGCTTGCCGAGCTTGGCCACCAGCAGGTCGGTGTGCGAATGCGGCACGATATCGTCGAAGGCGGCGCGCAGCACATAGGTGGGCGCGGTCAGCGCCGAGGCGTACTTGACCGACTCGAAACGGTGGCGCAGCACGTAGTGAACCGGCACCGCGCGGAACTTGCGCTTGGCAATGGCCAGGATCGAATCGTAGGGCGTGATCAGGACCAGCGAATGGACCGGGCGCTCCAGCGCCACCTGCACCGCCACCCCGGAACCGAGGCTGCGCCCGACCACCGCCACCCTTTGCGGATCGACGTGGGGGCGTTCGGCCAGCCAGTCGAACAGCAGGCGGCCGTCTTCGACCATATGGGCTTCGGCCGGCTCGCCGTGCGAATTGCCGTAGCCGCGGTAATTCACGGCCAGCACCGCCATGCCGGGAAACAGCTTGCCGGCGTCGCGCACCACCCACGACACTTCTTCCGAGCGCCCGCCAAAATACACCACCGCCGGATGCGGCCCCGGAATCTGGGGCGTCATCAGCCAGCCCGACAGCTTGGTACCGTCGCGCGCGCGCAGCACGATGGCACGGGTGCGGTGGCCGCTTGAGCGCGGATTGTCGACTTCGGGCTTGATGGTCGGGTTGAAAACCAGGCGGCGCTGGTTGGCGGCGATGGCCGCGGTCACCCCGACCCAGACCATGCTGACGAGGCCGGCCACGCCGGCGACTTTTCTAGAATTGTTCATAGGCATTAGTTTAACCGGTTCGGGCGTCGCCGTCCGGCGCCGGGGCGGCGCGCAAGCTCATCAGTACGATCTCATCAATAGTCGTGGCTGGAATACAACGATCTTGTCGGATGCCTGCGCGCATTTGCATGTGGTAATCTTTATCCGGTCCGAACCTTGGCTACCCCATGAAAAAATCCGCCTTCTCGGCTGAACAAAGCGCCGGCCTGTTCATCGGCCTGCTCGGCACGCTGGTCGCCGTGCGCTGGATCTTCAACAGCGCCACGATCGCCACCCTGATCCCCGGTTCGGCCCAGATGGGCATCAACAGTCCCGTGCTGTTCATCGCCGCCGGCGTGTGTTGCTGCCTGGCCCTGCCGCGCACGAACGCGAATGCGCACGCGAGCGCCTGGCGCACGGCGCTGTGGCGCCTGTGCTCCTGGCTGCTGCTGGTCTTGCCGGCGCTGGTGCTGGTCGAGCACATTAGCGGCCTGAGCCTGGGGATCGACTTCGTGCGCGTGCCCACCGCGCCCACCGCCAGCATCCCGCACCCGGGCCGGATGGCGCCCAACACCTGCCTCGGCTTCCTGCTGGCCGGGATCGCCCTGCGCCTGATCCGCCTGCCGCGGCGCGGCGCCCGCCTGCGCGGCTTGCTGACCTGTTGTGCGGCGGCCGTGACCGGGATCGGCCTGGCGGCCCTGGCCGGCTACTTCCTCAAGCTCGAAGTGCTGTACCGGCTGGCCGCCTACAACGCCATGGTCACTCCGACCGCGGTCGGCATGAGCGTGCTGGGCCTCGGTTTATGGTCGCTGAGAAACAGCGTCACCGTGCGCTCCGCCATCCCGGACAATGAAAAACGCATCACCGCGCGCGCCATCGCGGTGGTGGCGCTGGTGGCCGTCTCCGCCGGCGCGGCCGGCTTTGCCGCCATGCGCGACAGCTACGAAGCCTCGATCGCCGACAATATGCGCCTGGCGGCCGTCAGCAGCGCCGCCACGGTCGGCAATTCGCTGGAAACGAGCTTGTGGTTCCCGCGCACGATCGCCAACCGGTCCTCGGTCAAGGGGCCGGTGGCGCTGCTGGCCGCCGGCCGCGGCGACGCCGCCACCCGCGCCGCCTTGCTGGGCGAGGCCGAAAGCTTCATGAACGCCGGCATCAGCGCGCTGCGCTTCGAAAGCCTGGACGGCACGGTGCTGGCCGCCAGCGGCGTATTCACCGACAGCGCGCCCGGCACGGCCCAGCCGCTGGCGACCGGCGGCCAGCGCGCGCGCCTGCTGTGGCGCGGCCGCTACCTGCTGGCCACCGAGAACGAGATGCGCGACGGCGAGCGCGTCATCGGACGCATGTTGGCGGAACAGCAACTGCCAATCATCGACCGCCTGCTGGCCGACATTCGCGCCAACAGTGTCTCATCGGACGTGCTGCTGTGCAGCCTGGACGGCAAGGATGCCCTGTGCGCGCCGACCCGCTTCTATCCGAGCGCGTTCCGCATTCCCATGTACAAGCCCGACGGCCAGGTCAACCTGCCGATCAACGAGGCGCTGCTGGGGCGCACCGGGGTAGCCGTCACGCGCGACCTGCGCGGGGTGGCCGTGTTCGCCGCCTACACGCCGATCCGCGCCTTCGGCCTCGGCGTGGTGGTCAAGAGCAACCTCGACACCGTGTACCAGCCGCTGCGCGACAAGGCCAACACCCTCATGATCATGCTGGTGGCGCTGGTCGGGCTGGGCGCATCGCTGCTGCTGATCCAGGTGCGCCCGCTGCTGGCCCAGCTGGTGCGCGAGCAGCGCCGCATCCGGGTCATCCTGGAAAACTCGAACGACGCCTTCATCGCGCTCGGCGTGGACGGCTGCATCACCGACTGGAACACCGAAGCGGAGCGCACCTTCGGCTGGAGCGCGGCCGACGCCATCGGGCGGCGCCTGTCGGAATTGATCATCCCGCCGGCCCAGCGCGCCGCCCACGACGCCGGTTTTGCGCGCTTTACCGGCAGCGGCGCCGGCCCGGTGATCAACAACCGCTTGGAGGTGAGCGCCCTGCACCGCGACGGGCACGAAATCCCGATCGAGATGGCGGTGGCCGCCTTCCAGACCAGCGACGGTTTCGTGGCCAACGCCTTTGTGCGCGACATCAGCGAGCGGCGCCGCCTGGCCGGCGAAATCGCCGCGCGCGCCACCGAGCTCGAACTCGAACGCGACCGCGCCCAGGCGGCCAACCGCGCCAAGGGCGAATTCGTGGCCAACATGAGCCACGAACTGCGCACCCCGATGAACGCGGTGCTCGGCATGACCTACCTGCTGGCACACACCGACCTGAAAGCCGAGCAGCGCAAATACCTCGACATGATCAGGAGTTCGGGCCAGTCGCTGATGGGAATCATGAACGACATCCTCGACTTTTCCAAGATCGAGGGCGGGCGCATGGAACTGGCCGAGGCGCCCTTCGACCTCGGTCAGGTGCTGGCCGCGGTGGCCGACATCATGAGCGTGTCGGCCGGCGACAAGGACCTCGACCTGGCCATCGGGGTCGAGCCGGACGTGCCGCGCGCGCTGGTGGGCGACGCCCTGCGCCTGCAGCAGGTGCTGGTCAACCTGGCCGGCAACGCCATCAAGTTCACCGAGCAGGGCGAAGTGAGCGTGCTGGTCGACGTGGCCGCGCGCGCCGGCGATCAGTTGACCCTGCGCATCCGCGTGCGCGACACCGGCATCGGCATGGACCAGGCGCAGCAGGCGCGCCTGTTCTCGCCCTTCACGCAGGGCGACTCGTCGACCACGCGCCGCTTCGGCGGCACCGGGCTGGGACTGACCATCTCCAAGCACCTGGCCGGGATGATGAAAGGGACCATCGAACTTGACAGCGCGCCCGGGCGCGGCAGCGAATTCGTGGTCTGCCTGCCGTTGCTGGTGGCGCCGGAGGCGGACGGCGACAGCGTCCCCGACGCCGCGCTGGGCGCCTTGCGCCTGCTGGTGGTGGACGACAACGCCACCAGCCGCGAGTATCTGTCCAAGACCATCGCCGGCTGGCGCTGGGAGGCCGAGGTGGCCGCCTCGGGCGCCGAAGCGCTCGAGATGGTGGCGCGCGCCGCCAGCGCGCAGCGCCACTACGACGTGGTGCTGCTGGACTGGCAAATGCCCGGCATGGACGGCGCGGCCACCATGCGCGCGCTGCGCGAACACATGCCTGCGGCGCGCCTGCCGATCGCGCTGATGGTCAACGCCTACGGGCGCGGTAAACTCATGGAAAGCAGCGCGGCCAGCCAGGCCGACGCCATCCTGAGCAAGCCGGTGACCGGTTCGAGCCTGTTCGACACCGTACACGAGGTACTGGTGCAGCGCGCCCAGGCGGCGCTGCGGCCCGCCGGCGGCCTGCCGCCCGTGCATGGCGGCGCCGACGGCGTGCGCCTCGATGGCGCGCGCCTGCTGCTGGCCGAAGACAATGACCTGAACCAGGTGGTCGCGCGCGGGATTTTAGAGAGTGTCGGCGCGCGCCTCGACATTGTCGGCAACGGCCAGCTGGCGCTGGCGCGGCTGGCGGCCAATCCGGGCGCCTACGACCTGGTGCTGATGGATATCCAGATGCCGGTGATGGACGGCTATGCGGCGGCGCGCCGCATTCGCGCCGGCCTGCGCTTGAGCTTGCCGGTGCTGGCGCTGACGGCCGGCGTGACCGAGTCCGAACGGCGCGCCTGCGCCGACGCCGGCATGAACGACGTTATCGCCAAGCCGATCGACGTCGACGAGATGTTGTCCACGATCGCGCGTCACTTGCCGGGCCTGGGCCGGGGGCGCGCGCCGCCCGCGCCGGTGGCCGCGCCCGCGTCGGCGCCAACGCCGGCGGGGCTGCCGGTGTTAAGGCTCGGCCCCCTGGTCGACATCGCCAAAGGCAATCCGGAGCACCTGGCGGCCGTGGCCAACCTGGTGCGCCGGGTGGTGGGCGAAGGCCACCAGCAGTTCGACCAGGCGCGCGTACACTGGGACGCGGGACGCGACGAGGAAGCGGCCAAGGTGCTGCACATGCTGCGCGGCGGGATCGGCAGCGTCGGCGCCAAGCGCTTCGCCGCCGCCTCGCTGGAACTGGAGCAGTCGCTCAGGGGCGAGCCGGCGGGCGACACGGCCGCCCTGTTCCTGCAAGCGGCGCGCGAACTCGACGCGGCGGTGGAAGCGGGGCGCGCGTGGCTGGCGCAGCAGGACTCTAGTGCGACATCAGCACCGGCGCCGTCATCGACTTGAGGATGGTGGCCGTCACCCCGCCCAGCATCAATTCGCGCAGGCGCGCATGGCCGTAGCAGCCCATCACGATCAGGTTGGCATCGACATCGGCCGCCAGCGACAGCAGCGCTTCGCCGATGTCGATGCTGGTGTGCTGGGCCATGACGTCGGCCTTGACCCCGTGGCGCGCCAGGTACAGGGCGATGTCGGCGCCCGGTTGCTGGCCGTGCGCGTCGTCGGGATTGAACACCGCCACCGTCACGCGGCGCGCGCGCTTGAGCAGCGGCAGGGCGTTGGCCAGCGCGCGCGTGGCGGCGGTGCTGGCATCCCAGGCCACCAGCACCTCGCTGCCGATTGCGGGGAAGTGGCCGGCGTGCGGGATCACCAGTACCGGGCGCGCGCTGGCCAGCATGACGTATTCGGGCAGGCCGGGGGTCATGCGCGCGACCGGATCGTCGGGATCGGACTGGCTCAGCACCACCAGGTCGGCATAGCGCGCCTGCAGCGCCAGCGCGGCGCCGGGTTCGTCGTCCACCATGCGCCGTTCGAACGAGCGCACGGCGGCGCCGGCGGCGATGCGCTCGCAAACGTCGAGCGACGCGTTGGCGCGCCGGTTCAGTTCTTCCATGTGGGTCGAGAGCACGGTTTGCAGCAGGTCGCTGGCGCCATCCTGGTAGACGTAGCGCGAGACCCCGCTCATGGCCGCGCCGATCAGGTGGGCGTTGCAGTCGGCCGCCACGCTGGCGGCGGCCAGCAGGCGCGCTTCGGCGTGGCGCGCGCGATCGACGTGGACGAGGATGGTCTTGTACGGCATGGCGGCTCCTGTGGGTTGGGAGGCTCCAGCGTAGGCCCTGGCACGGAGCGCGTCCAGCAGTGTTCGGCGTGCGCAAACCTTTGTTTTGTCTAATTTGATGCACATCAAGCGAGGGGGCGGTCGCGCCGTCTACGCTGTGCGCCCATCGTCACGCCGAATCGAAAAGGGATCTTCATGAGCGTCAGGAACCTGCACCAGTTGTTCGCCCCGACGTCGGTCGCCATCATCGGCGCGTCCGCGCGGCCGCACAGCGTGGGCGCGACCGTGCTGCGCAATGTCATCGAGGGCGGCTTTGCCGGCGCGATCTACCCGGTCAACCCCAAGTACGACAGCCTGGCCGGACTGCGCGTGTACGCGCGCGTGTCAAGCTTGCCGGCGGCGCCCGACCTGGCGATCATTTGCACCCCGCCTTCCACGGTGCCGGGCATCGTGCGCCAGCTCGGCGAAGCGGGCACGCGCGCGGCGATCATCCTGACGGCCGGCCTGTCCGGCATGCATGACAGCGGCGCTCGCAGCTTGCGCCAGGCCGCGCTCGACGCCGCCAAGCCCTACGTCTTGCGCCTGCTGGGACCGAACAGCGTCGGCCTGCTGGTGCCCGGCATCGGCCTGAACGCCAGCTTCGCCCATACCGGCGCGCTGCCGGGCAAAATCGCCTTCGTGTCGCAGTCCGGCGCGATGGTGACCGGCGTGCTCGATTGGGCCAGGTCGCGCGGGATCGGCTTTTCCAAGTTCATTTCGCTGGGCGAGGGCGCCGACATCGATTTTGGCGACCTGCTCGACTACCTGGCCAGCGACCCCGGCACCAGCGCCATCCTGCTGTACATGGAAGACGTGCGCCATGCGCGCAAATTCATGTCCGCCGCGCGCGCCGCCGCGCGCAGCAAACCGACCGTGCTGCTCAAGGCGGGCAGGGTGGCCGAAGGCGCCAAGGCGGCCGCCTCGCATACCGGGGCGCTGGCCGGGTCGGACGACGTCTACGACGCCGCCATCCGCCGCGCCGGCATGCTGCGCGTACACGGTACCGAAGAGCTGTTCGCCGCCGTGGCCACGCTGGCGCACGCGCGAGCGCTGTTCGGCGAGCGCGTGGCCATCTTTTCCAATGGCGGCGGCCCCGGCGTCATGGCGACCGATGCGGTGGTGTGCGGCAAAGGCAGCATGGCGCAGCTGGCGCCGGACACCGTGGCCCGCCTGGACGCCATGCTCCCCGCCACCTGGTCGCGCGCCAACCCGGTCGACATCCTTGGCGACGCGCCGGCCCAGCGCTACGTCGATGTGCTGAACATCCTGCTGAAAGACCCGCAGGCCGACGCCATCCTGTTCATCCACGCGCCCACGGCCATCGTGCCAAGCGCGGACATTGCGCGCGCGCTGGCCCCGATCGCCAGCGCATCGTCGCGCAACATCCTGGCCTGCTGGCTGGGCGGCGATGCGGTAGCCGAAGCGCGCGCGATCTTCACCGAGGCCGGCATTCCCAGTTTCGGCACGCCCGAGGAAGCGGTCAGCGCCTACCTGCAGATCGTGCAGTACCGGCGCAACCAGAACCTGCTGATGCAGGTGCCGCCGGCCGCCAGCGACGACGGCGCGACCGACCCGCAAGCGGCGCGCGCGCTGGTGCGCAAGGCGCTGGCCGAGGGCCGTACCTTGCTCAGCGAGCCGGAAACCAAGTCGGTGCTGGCCGCCTACGGCGTGGCCGTGGTGCAAACGCGCAGCACGCAATCGGTGGACGAGGCGGTGGCGGCGGCCGAGGCGATCGGTTTTCCGGTCGCGCTCAAGATCGTCTCGCCCGACATCACCCACAAGAGCGACATGGGCGGCGTGGCGCTCGACCTGGACGATGCGGAGGCGGTGCGCGCGGTGGCCCTGCGCATGAACAAGCGCCTGGCCGAACTGCGGCCCGACGCGCGCCTGGAGGGCTTTTCGGTGCAGCGGATGGCGCGCCGCCCCGAGGCGCATGAACTGATCATCGGCGTGGCCACCGATCCGGTGTTCGGCCCCGTGATCCTGTTCGGCCAGGGCGGCATCGCGGTCGAAGTGACGGCCGACCATGCGGTGGCGCTGCCGCCGCTGAACGTGGTGCTGGCGCGCGACCTGATATCGCGCACGCGCGTGGCCAAGCTGCTGGCCGGCTACCGCAACCGGCCGCCCGCCAACATGGACGCCATCATCGCCACCCTGATGCGCATCTCGCACATGGTGGCCGACCTGCCCGAGATGGTCGAACTCGACATCAATCCGCTGCTGGTCGACAGCGAGGGCGCGCTGGCGCTGGACGCGCGCATGCGGGTGGCGCTTGCCGACCACTCGGCCAGCTCGCTGGACCGGCTGGCGATCCGTCCCTATCCGCGCGAGCTGGAAGATCGCATCGACTGGTGCGGCGAAACGCTGCTGCTGCGCCCCATCCAGCCCGAGGATGGCCCGGCCCACGTGGCCATGTTCAACGCGCTCTCCGACGACGACGTGCGCTACCGCATGTTCGTGCGCGTGCGCGAGCTCAATGCCTCGCAGCTGGCGCGCTTTACCCAGATCGACTACGACCGCGAGATGGCCTTCATCGCCACCCGCCCCGGTCCCGACGGCGTGAACGAAACGCTGGGCGTGGCGCGCGTGGTGTGCGACCCCGATAACATCGCCGCCGAATTCGCGGTGACGGTGCGCTCCGACCTGAAAGGGCATGGACTGGGCTATGTGCTGATGGAAAAGCTGATCGCCTATTGCCGCAGCCGCGGCACGCGCGAAATCGTGGGCGAAGCGCTGCCGCAAAACACCCGCATCACCAAGCTGGCGCGCAAGCTCGGTTTCGAGATCGGCAAGGCGGCCGAAGACGGGTCGGTGCATATGCGATTGACTTTGTAGCTGCGCTCTACAGTTACATACGTTGGCTTGCGCTCATTTTTGGTAGTGCAAGGCAGCACGGCGTGGCCAGGGAAAGACAGATGATCCCATGTGCCGGCCACCTGCGCCGCCGATTTTTGGGTGAGATTGCTTGATAATCGTGTTCTGGTCACGCAATACAATCGCTCGTCACTCTGCGCGACTCTGGAACTGGATTGCCGTGTTTGAAAAAAATATCAGTTTCCTTGGATTTTGACCGTCTCACCGTTTGCGAAACTACCTCTGCAACGGATATTTAATTGTTATTCATTCACCGCGACATTTCTGCGCAATGGCCAGAATAATATTTTTCTGTCAACAACGTGATTGTCGCACATAAATCCCGCCCGGATTGTCAATTTGCTCGCCATCTGAGCACTTTGAAGGCAAATGCAATGCCATTGAAGTAGTCGCCTGTGGCACAATGCCCGCGGTTGCCATCTCTATCCCGGACCATCGAATGAAACGAGCCATCCTCCTCGCCCTGACCCTCGGCGCCATCGGCGCCGCCCGCGCCGACATCCTGATCACGCCCTCGTTCATCATCAATATAGAAGAAGAATGCGCGGTCGAATACCGGGTGTGCGGCAAAGTCTCGTACACGGGAACGAGCAAGAAGACTGGCCAGGCCATCGTCTTGCGCGGCAAGACCGTAGAAGGCAAGTGCGACGAGAACAGATTTTGCAAATTCGAGGGCTATGTATTCAAGAACGGCGCCACCGTCTATCGCGTCAGCTCGGACGGCAAGCTGACCGTCTCGCAGGGCGCCAAAACCCTGGTCGAGGAAGAGGGCGTGTGGCAGTAAGAAGGCTGCGTACGCCACCCCTTGTAAATACTTCTACTGTCAAACTGCCATCGCGGCGTGCGAATGTGTGGCGAAAACCTATATACCCCGCATTTTGCACACCCGGGCGTAGCCCTATCGCCCGGCCATTTTTGATGCATATCAAGGATTTCAGCCTCCAAGCTCCCTAGCCTGAATTTTGCATAAAAAAGGGCAAGAACGCCGTAAGTGATTGATAAAATGTGAGTTATCGAGAAACACATCCATCAACACAAAAAGCACCTTGCCCGACATGAATTCTACTTCAGAACAGCTCCG
>NZ_WHJF01000082.1:0-31463 GCF_011682185.1 Massilia genomosp. 1 | reverse complement strand
CGCTTCATTGACTGTCCCGTTCAATTGGGTAGGGACGCTATCGCCCGCGACATTCCGATTTAAGTTGAAAAACTCCGGCATCGGAAAAGTGACGCTGCGGCGGCGGTTTATGCAACATTCAGGCTAGGCGACGCGCTTGTACCACGCCTGGTGCGCAAACACCGGCCGGTAGCTGGCCGCCAGGGTGTCGCCCGGCGCCAGTTCGCGGTCGATGCCCAGCACCCCGAACAGGGCCAGGCTGTCATGGAACAGGCGCAGCGCGCGCTGGCGCAGAACCGGCCCGAAATCGGCCAGCGCGCGCCGGCATACGATCAGCTGGAACTCGTTGAACGAGGCATCCGTCACCAGGTTGTACTGGGCCCACGTGATGCGGCTGCGCAGCGCCGGCAACAGCACCGCGCGCTTGCCGCGCACGTCGAAATAGTCGGTCAGCTTGGCCGTGCCGCCACTTTTCAGGTAATTCTCCTGATACTGCGCCATGCGCTCCATCGGAATGCTGGCCTCCAGCGCTTCGGCCAGCAGTTCCTCGTTGGCGACGGTAGCGAAAATCTCGGTGCGATGGTGCATCTGCTGCTCGGCCAGCAAAATGGCCAGCGACCACGCTTCCTCCACATGCGCGCATTCGGGCAGCCACACTTTCGGCAGCGCCGACGCGCCGAGGCATGCGAGCACCTTGCGCGTCTGGCGCACTTGCTCCGGGTCGTCGAACAAGAACGCCGGCCGCACGCTCAGCGCGCGCAGCAGGGCCGAGGCGGCAGCCGGGTCGTGCAGCACCCGGTCCTGCAGCAGCGACACCGTCGCCAACGCGCGCTCGGCCATCAAGCCGAGCACCCGCCGTTTCAGGCCGGGCCGGTCGTAGGCGCGAAAGTCGAAGCCGTAGCGCTGGAAGACGCCTTCGAGCAGCAGGTCGATTTCCAGTTTGTCGTCGTCCTCCCGCGCGACGGCGGCAACGCAGCCCTGCCTCGCCGGCCCGTTCAATGCAGCCACACCCGCATCAGCGACAGCAGTTGGGCCACATCGACCGGCTTGGTGATGTAGTCCGAGGCGCCAGCGGCGATGCACTTGTCGCGGTCGCCCTTCATCGCCTTGGCGGTCAAGGTGATGATCGGCAGCGACTTGAACTTCGGTATGCGCCGGATCGCGCGCATGGTGTCGTAGCCGTCCATCTCCGGCATCATGATGTCCATCAAAACGATTTCGATGGTCGGGTCTTTTTCCAGCACCTCGATGCCGTCGCGGCCGTTTTCGGCGAACGAGACCTGCATCTGCTGGCGTTCCAGCAGCGACGACAGGGCGAAGATGTTGCGCAGGTCATCGTCGACGATCAGCACCTTGCGCCCGGCCAGGCCGCCGTCGGCCGCGTGGATTTCTTCCAGCATGCGGCGCTGCAGTTCCGGCAGCGAGGCGTGCGAGCGGTGCAGGAACAGGGCCGTTTCGTCGAGCAGGCGTTCGGGCGAACGCGCATCCTTGATGACGATGGTCTTGGCGTAGCGCTTGAGCTTTGTCACTTCCTTGCGGCTCAATTCCTTGGCGGTGTAGATCACGATCGGCAGGTCGCGCAGGGCAGGGTCCTTGCCGATCACGTCGAGCAGGTCGAAGCCGCTGATGTCGGGCAGGGTCAGGTCCAGCACCATGCAGTCGAAGTGCGAGCCGCGCAGCGACGCCAAAGCGGCTGCGCCGGTTTCCACGGCCACGATGCGCAGGTCGCTGTCGCCAATCAGGGCCACGATCGAGTCGCGCTGCATTTTCTCGTCATCGACCACCAGCAGGCTGCGTTTGCCGCCCAACAGGAATTTCTGGATGCGCGTGAATTCTTCCTGCAGCGCCTCGCGCTCGACCGGCTTGCCGATGTACGAAATGGCGCCCTGGCGCAGCGCCCGTTCGCGCTCGCGCAGGGTGGACATCACATGCACCGGAATGTGGCGCGTGCTCGGGTCGCGTTTCAGGCGGTCGAGCACCGTGAAGCCGTCGATGTGGGGCAGGTCGAGGTCGAGCAGGATGGCCGACGGCAGGTAGTCGCGCGCCAGCGACAGCGCCGAGTCGCCCTGGTGCGTCACGATCGCCTTGAAGTTCTTTTCGCGCGCGAAGTCCATCAGTTCCTTGGCGAAGCGTTCATCGTCCTCGATGATCAGCACCGACGGGTCGCCCGGGGCGATCAGCCCGCGGTCGTCCAGCACCGATGCGTATTCGACCAGTTGCGCATGCGCCATCGCCGCTTCACGCGCCGCGCCGCTGTCGTACGGCGTCACCGTGCTGGCAACGACCACGGTCGATGGCGGCGGCGCCAGGCGGGCAGGCTGCGGCTGGCGCGCCTGGTCGTAGTTGATGAAGCCGGCCCGGTTGTAAGGCAGGAACAGGGTAAAGGTGGAGCCGGCGTTGACCACCGATTCGACCCGGATTTCGCCGCCCAGCAGGCGCGCCAGTTCGCGCGAAATCGACAGGCCAAGGCCGGTGCCGCCGTACTTGCGGGCAGTCGAGCCGTCGGCCTGCTGGAACGCTTCGAAAATCAGTTGCAGCTTGTCGGCCGCAATGCCCACGCCGGTGTCGCGCACCGAGAACGCCAGCACCGCGTCGGCATGCACCAGGTTCGGGTGGTCGCTGGTCCAGCCGCTCGTCACCAGCGAAATATCGAGCGAGACTTCGCCGTGGCTGGTGAACTTGAAGGCGTTCGACAGCAGGTTTTTCAGCACCTGCTGCAAGCGCGTGGTGTCGGTCATGACGGCGGTCGGCAGGGCGTCCGCCAGCAGCACCGTGAAGCCCAGGTGCTTCGCTTCGGCCATGTGGCGGAAGGTGCGGTCGACGTAGTTACGCAAGTTCGAGAAGCGGTATTCCGACACATCGAGTGTCACGGTTCCGGATTCGATCTTGGACAGGTCGAGAATGTCATTAATCAGAGTCAGCAGATCCGATCCGGAACCGTGGATCGTCTTTGCGAACTCTACTTGCTTTCCCGAGAGGTTGCCCTCCGGGTTATCCGACAGCTGCTGCGCGAGGATCAGCAGGGAGTTGAGCGGGGTGCGCAACTCGTGCGACATATTCGCCAGGAACTCGGATTTGTACTTGGACGACAGCGCCAGCTGGGTCGCCTTTTCTTCCAGCGCCAGCTTGGCCTGTTCCACCTCGCGGTTCTTGCGTTCCACCTCGATGTTCTGTTCGGACAGCAGGCGCGCCTTTTCGGCCAGTTCCTGGTTGGTCTGCTGCAGTTCCTGCGCCAGCGACTGCGACTGCGTCAGCAGCGACTCGGTGCGGCTGTTGGCCTCGATCGTGTTGAGCACCACGCCGATCGACTCCATCAACTGGTCGAGGAAGGAGAGGTGGGTTTCGGTGAAGCGGTCGAGCGAGGCGATTTCGATCACCGCCTTGACCTGCTGTTCGAACAGGATCGGCAGCACCACGATGTTGGTCGGCGGCGCCGCGCCCAGGCCCGACGAGACCACGATGTAATCGCGCGGCACGTCGGTCAGCCAGATGCGGGTTTTCTCGACCGCGCACTGGCCGACCAGGCCTTCGCCCGGCAAAAAGGAGGTGGCCAGCTTGCGGCTGGAACGGTAGCCGTAGCTGGCGATCATGCGCAGGCGCGCGTCGAGCTCCTGCGAGTCCATCATGTAGAACACGCCGTGGTGGGCCGACACCAGCGGCGCCAGCTCGGACAGGATCAGTTTTGTCACCGCCTGCAAGTCGCGCTGGCCTTGCAGCAGGCGGGTAAAGCGCGCCAGGTTGGTCTTGAGCCAATCCTGCTGCGCATTTTTCTGCGTGGTTTCCTTGAGGTTGCGGATCATCTCGTTGATGTTGTCCTTCAGGTAGGACACCTCGCCGCGCGCCTCCACCTGGATCGAGCGCGACAAGTCGCCGCGCGTCACGGCGGTGGCCACCTCGGCAATCGCGCGCACCTGGTTGGTCAGGTTGGCGGCCAGCTGGTTGACGTTCTCGGTCAAGTCCTTCCAGGTGCCGGCCACGCCGGACACATTGGCCTGGCCACCGAGCTTGCCTTCGGTGCCCACCTCGCGCGCCACGCGCGTCACTTCGGAGGCGAACGAGGACAATTGGTCCACCATCACGTTGATGGTGTCTTTCAGTTCCAGGATCTCGCCCTTGACGTCGACCGTGATCTTCTTGGACAGGTCGCCGCGCGCCACGGCGGTGGTCACCGCCGCGATGTTCCTCACCTGGCCGGTCAGGTTGGAGGCCATGAAGTTCACGTTATCGGTCAAGTCCTTCCAGGTGCCGCCCACGCCCGGCACGTAAGCCTGGCCGCCGAGTTTTCCTTCGGTGCCCACTTCGCGCGCCACGCGCGTCACTTCCGAGGCGAACGAGGACAATTGGTCCACCATCACGTTAATCGTGTTCTTCAGCTCCAGGATCTCGCCCTTGACGTCCACCGTGATCTTCTTGGACAGGTCGCCGTTCGCCACCGCCGTCGTCACGTCGGCAATGTTACGCACCTGGCCGGTGAGGTTGCCCGCCATCGAGTTCACGCCGTCGGTCAAGTCTTTCCAGGTGCCGGCCACGCCGGGCACGTTGGCCTGGCCGCCGAGCTTACCCTCGGTACCTACTTCGCGCGCCACGCGCGTCACTTCCGACGCGAAGGAATTCAGCTGGTCGACCATCACGTTGATGGTGTTTTTCAGCTCCAGGATCTCGCCCTTGACGTCCACCGTGATTTTCTTCGACAAGTCGCCGTTGGCCACGGCGGTGGTCACGTCGGCGATGTTCCTCACCTGGCCGGTGAGGTTGCCCGCCATCGAGTTGACCGAATCGGTCAAGTCCTTCCAGGTGCCGGCCACGCCTTTCACCTGCGCCTGGCCACCGAGTTTGCCCTCGGTGCCGACCTCGCGCGCCACCCGCGTCACTTCCGACGCAAAAGAGGACAACTGGTCCACCATCACGTTGATGGTGTTTTTGAGTTCGAGAATTTCGCCCTTGACGTCCACCGTGATCTTTTTCGACAGGTCGCCGTTCGCCACGGCGGTCGTCACCGCCGCGATGTTCCTTACCTGGCCGGTGAGGTTGGACGCCATGAAGTTGACGTTGTCGGTCAAGTCTTTCCAGGTGCCGCCCACGCCCGGCACGTAGGCCTGGCCGCCGAGCTTTCCTTCGGTGCCCACTTCTCGCGCCACGCGCGTGACTTCCGACGCAAACGAGCGCAGCTGGTCCACCATGACGTTGATGGTGTCTTTCAGTTGCAGGATCTCGCCGCGCACGTCCACCGTGATTTTCTTGGACAAGTCGCCGTTGGCCACCGCCGTCGTCACTTCGGCGATGTTACGCACCTGGGAAGTGAGGTTACCCGCCATCGAGTTGACCGAGTCGGTCAAGTCTTTCCAGGTGCCGGCCACGCCTTTCACCTGCGCCTGGCCGCCGAGCTTGCCTTCGGTGCCCACTTCGCGCGCCACGCGCGTGACTTCCGACGAGAACGAGGAGAGCTGTTCGACCATCGTGTTGGCGGTGGTGGCCGCGCGCAGGTACTGGCCCATGAGCGGATGGCCGTCCACTTCCAGCGCCATGGTCTGCGACAGGTCGCCCTTGGCCACCGCGCCGATCACGCGCGCCATTTCCGTGGTCGGGCGCACCAGGTCGTCGATCAGGGTGTTGACGGAGCTGATGATGGTGGCCCAGCCTCCCGCCACGTTCGGGACCGAGGCGCGCTTTTCCAGCCGGCCTTCGGCGCCGACCACGCGCGATACCTCGGTCACCGCCTCCACCATTTTTTCCTTGGTTTCGATGATGTCGTTCAGGGTATCGGCGATCTTGCCCGAAATGCCGCTCCAGTCGGATGGCATGCGCGCCGTGAAGTCGCCCTTCTTGAGCGCCATCAGGGTCGATAGCAGGAGCTTGATGTCCAGTTCTTCGGCCATGTCGGTCATGTTGTTCATCGGCTTTGTCCTCGTTTTTTGGGAGTTGAAAGAGCGGCCTGATTCTGGTTCGGGCTCGTTGTTGGTGGTATCTGCATGGTTGGTGCGCCGCAGCGGGCCTGCAGCAGCGCCAGCATGTCGGCCGCGTGCAGGGCGGGGCTGAGCAGTTCGCCCTGGTATTCGTCGCAGCCGAGCGACTTCAGCACGGCCAGCTGTTCGGCGGTATGCACGCCCTGGGCCAGCACCCGCAGCCCGAGCGCGCGCCCGAGGTGGACGATGGCGGCGGCCATGTCGGTGCCGCGCCCGACCCCGATGGCGCGCACGAAAGCGCGGTCGATCTTCATGGCGTCGAGCGGCAGCTCGCGCAGCATGGCCAGCGCCGCGCCAGCGCTGCCGAAGTCGTCGACCGTCAGGCGCACGCCGGCCGCTTTGAGCTGGCGCAGCACGGCCGCGCTGTCGCGCGTGTCGAGCAGCAGGTGTTCGGGAATTTCGAGTTCCAGCCAGCCGGCCGGCAGCTTGCAGCTGCGCAGGTGCGCCAGCACGCGCGCGGCCAGTTCGGGGCGGATCTGCAGCAGCGCCAGGTCGACCGCCATGACGACCTTGGACAGCCGGGCCGCCTGGGGCGCCGTTTGCGCCATCCGTGCGCGCCAGCGCGCCGCTTCGGCGCAGGCCGCGCCCAGCATCCATTCGCACACTTGTTCGAGCAGCAATCTGTCGGCCACGTCGGGCAAAAAGCGCGCCGCGGCGATCAGGCCGTGGCGCGGGTGGCGCCAGTACAGCAGCGCTTCGACCGCTACGACCGCGCCATCGGGCAGGGCGGCGCGCGGCTGGAACAGCAGTTCGAATTGCTTGCCTTCGAGCGCGGCATGCAGTTCGGCCACCCATTGGGCGCGTTCGCGTTCGCGCGTGTTGAGATCTTCGCGGAAAAACTCGATGCTGCCGCGCCGGTGCTGCTTGGCGTGGTACATCGCGGTGTCGGCGTTTTTCATCAGCTGCGCGGCGCTGCTCCCGTCCTGCGGGTACAGGCCGATGCCGATGCTGGTGGAGGTGGCGATGCGCTGGCCGTTGATCTCGAAGGGCCGCGTGTGCGCCTGCTCGATCTTGCGCGCCACCCGCGCCGCGTTGGCGGCCGCGCCGCGCCCTTCGAGCAGCACCACGAATTCGTCGCCGCCGAGGCGCGCCACCACATCCGACACGCGCACCGCCGCCAGCAGGCGCGCGGCGACCTGGCGCAGCAGTTCGTCGCCCACTTCGTGCCCCAGGGTGTCGTTGATCTGCTTGAAGCGGTCCAGGTCGAGGAACAGCAGCGCGAATTCGCCGCCGTGGCGGTCGGCCGTGGCGACCGCGTGTTCGAGCTGGGCGATCAGCGAGCGCCGGTTGACCAGGTTGGTCAGGGGATCGCGGATCGAGAGCGCCTGTGCGCGCTGTTCGGCCACCTTGCGTTCGGCCACTTCCTGTTCCAGCGCGCGGTTGATGCGCTCCAGGTCTTGCACGCGCTGCACGCGCAAGTCCTGGTTGAGCAGCGACAGTTCGCGCGTTTTCGCTTGCAGCTCGAGGTTCTTGCGGGTCAGGTCGACGAACACCGCCACCTTGGTTTGCAATACCTGCGGGATCACCGGCGTGAACAGGTAGTCGGCCGCGCCCTTGCTGTAGGCTTCGAGACGATGGCGCTCGTCGCCGTAGTGGGCGGTGATGAAGATGATCGGCACCGCGCTCGAACGCGGGTGCGAATGGATCGCCTCGGCGGTCTCGAAGCCGTCCATGCCGGGCATGTTGGCGTCGAGCAGGATGACGGCGAAATCGTGGGTCAGCACCATGCGCAGCGCTTCATGGCCGGAGCTGGCCTTGAGCAGTTCGTAGTGCTGCGCGCGCGTGGCCTCGGACAGCAGGCTTGCGAGCGCCAGCAGGCTGGCTGCGTCATCGTTGACGAGTAACACTTTCGGAATGATCTGCACGGTGCGGTAGGTCTGGTTAAATTGGCTGCCGATCACATTTTTTAGGACGGGAACGGCAACTGTATACCAGTGCGCCAGCCAGTCAAGGGTCCGGGTGGCCTGGCTTGATCAGCCTGCCCGGACCGGCAGCTTACCCTATTCGGCTACGATGGTAGCGTCAAGTTGCCTGAGCCTACCCGAGAATAAATTTCCCCGACGCACAATTCATTGCGGCCAAGGCCGATGTTGTGATTGCGCTACGCCTTCGGCTTGCTGCGATAAGTCAACCGGACGTAACTGGTAGTTTCATTTCTACGCGGAATCGCATGCCAAATTTGTTTAACGAGACACTGATGGAAAGCCTAAAATACTGACAAATAGTTACATTTTCGAATAATTTAGTTGATCACAAGACACCCGCTAGTGTCTCCACGCGATATTTGTGTAAAATAGGCAACAAAAGGGAGCGACGGCAATGGTGAAAATGGGACAACTGATGACGCTGTTGAAAAGCGACCATGAGAATGGCTGGAGTTCCGCCCTGTTTTCGCTGGCCCACGACCAGGGATTCGACCAGGTACTGTACGGCACGGTCGGCTCCAAGCATGTCAAGCTGGAGACGGCCTTCCTGCACAGCAATTACGCGGCCGCCTGGCGCACGCGCTACGACGCCGACAAGCTCCACTACGTGGACCCGACCGTCGCCCATTGCATGACCAGCTCGCTGCCGATCGTGTGGGAACCGGATACCTTCCACGCTCCCGCCCAGCGCGAGATGTACGAGGAAGCCTGCGGCTACGGCATTCGCTCCGGCATTACCTTTCCCATCCACGGGCCGAGCGGGGAGTTCGGCGTGGTCAGTTTTGCTTCCGACGCCGCGCCCAACGGCGACTTCGACAGCACCATCAGCCAGCTGATGCCCTCGCTCTCGCTGATCCGCGACTACGCCTTCGAGTCCTCTCTCAAATTCGTCGCGCCCAAGCCGGGCGCCGAGCCGCTGCCGCGCCTGACCAAGCGTGAGCTGGAAGTGCTCAACTGGGTCATGGTCGGCAAGTCTTCATGGGAAATCTCGAAGATCGTGCTCTGCTCCGAGGCGACGGTGAATTTTCATATCGGTAACATCCGCGTGAAATTCAACGTCAACACCCGGCAGCAGGCACTGGTCAAGGCGATCAGCCTGGGCATCATCAGCCCGGAAGATCCCCATCGCTGAGCTTACCCTTGACATACAGCTTCACCAAAATCGCCACCGGCGCTGGAATGCCCAGGCCGGTTTCGAAGCGGCTGCCGCTCGACTGGGTCACGCCGAAGCGTCCCCAGAATTTTTCCTGGCTTTCGCGCTTGCTGATCCTGAACCGTTTTAATTCGCTGTGGGGCGTGCTTGCCATCGTTGCCGCAGTCGCAGCGCCGCTGTCGTGATCGATCCCGCCGCGCTGTTCTGCCACGGCCGTCGTCTGGTAGTTGAAATCCTGAGCCATACCGTTCCTCGCAAACAAAAGGGCAGTATTCCATTCACTGTGCTTACAAGCCACCTAGCAACTCTACTAGTTATGCTAATGCAATTTTTGCATGATTCTTCATGCAAGCAGCATAACTTTTATATATAAAGCGAGGTACCTAAGATGGCTCTGCATATTCGAATCGCCGCACGGCGCGAATTCAAGTCGCGCGACTTGTGGGAGATGCACAAACTGCGCGCCAAGGTGTTCAAGGACCGGCTGGGCTGGGAAGTGCCGATCATGAGCGGCATGGAAATCGACGGTTACGACGCCCTCGAACCGTTGTACATGATGATCCGCGAGCCGGGCGGCGGGCCGCTGCGCGGCTGCTGGCGCATCTTGCCGACCGAAGGCCCCTACATGCTCAAGGATTCCTTTGCGCAGCTCCTGCACGGCCAGGATGCCCCCGAAAACGCCCGCATCTGGGAACTGTCGCGCTTCGCCATCGAAACCGACGGCAACCCGCGCTTCGGCTTTTCGGACATTACCATGGAATCGATCGGGGAAATCATCAGTTATGGCCATCACGCCGGGCTGGACCAGTACGTGACGGTCACCACGGTCGCCATCGAACGCCTGCTGCGCCGCGCCGGGGTGTTGACCACGCGCTTCGGCGATCCGGTCCAGATCGGCGTCGAGCGCGCGGTGGCCTTGTATGTGGACATCGCGGGCACCTACGAAGCCATGTTCGAGGCGCGCCTGGCGTCATAGCAGCCTGTCGGACTTGGGATCGTCGGCTGCAAAAATACCTGGGACGGTCCATATTTCGCCGCTTTCTCGGCCAATAGCTCGCTATTGGCACTGCGAAATCGTCAAAATCTGGCCTCGCCCAGCTATTTTTTCGCTTCGACTCCCCAAGTCCGACAGGCTGCTAGCCGCTTGCCGGCTACTACTCGGCCGGGGCCGCCGGAAAGGCGGCAATGCGCGCCGCCAGCAGGCGCCAGGACGGCAGGGCCGCCTGCAACTGGGCGTGCGCCGTGTTGCTCGCCGCCGGCCCGGCCAGCAAGACATTTTTCAGGTCATCGAGCTCGGCCCGCAGGGCGCGCGTGCCGGCGGCGGCGATGCGGATGCCGGCGCCGATCCGGTCCATGCCGCTCAGGTAAGCCGACAAGGTCGGCAGCAAGCCTTGCAGATACACCGCTTCGGCCATCACCGAGGCCTGGCCCTCGCGGAGTTGCTCGAGCTGGCGCATGACGTTCTTGAGTGCGCCGCTGTGCGCCTCGATCTCGGCGCCGGCCTCGGCTGCATCCGGGCCGGCCAGCCAGTGACTGTGGCGCCGCACGCGCGCCTCGGCCAGCCGTCCCTGCAAGGTATTGACCTGTTGCGCCAGGATGAAGGCGTGGACATGGTCGGCCTGCAGGCGCCCGGTCACCATCACCGTATCGGTTTCCAGCGCGCCCGAGGCGCGTCCCATCTGCGCCAGGTAGCTGCCGACATCCTGGTCGAGGGCGGACAGCGCATCGGCCGGGGCCGCCAGGCGCCGCACCAGGGCGTCGATCAGGCGCACCGCGCCGGGGCCGGACGAGGGCCGCCCGTGGAACATGTTCAGCAGCGCCGTGGCCAGCGGCGCGGCATCCTGCGCGAGCAGGCTCTCGCCCAGGTGGCGCAGGCCGTCCAGGGCGCTGTGCAGGCCGGGCCGGCTGCGCGTGGCCCAGGCCGCCGCCAGGGTCTTGACCATGAACAGGTACTGGCTGACCATCGGCCGGCCGCGCCCGGCGCGCTCGGGCAACTGGGCGATACGCTGCGACAGGCTGTCGATATCGCCCGACAGTTCGAGGATGATGCCCGCGCCGAGACCGATGCCGGGACTCCAGAACACGCCGCCGCCGGGCGTGCGCACGGATGGCTCGCGCAGGGCCGCCGGCTGGGCGGGAGAGAGCTGGGGGGAGAATGAGGCCAGGTGTGCCATGGTGATGTTTCCAGTCATGGTTCGGTTGATCGGCTTGATCGGCGGGTAGGAAAATTCGCTTGACGGACTATTACAAACCCGTCCGGTGGAGGCGGGAAGCTGGCAGGATTGTTAGGGCGGGAAGGGGGCAAAACGGGGCAAAACGGGGCGGAAAGGGCGTCGCGACGCCTGCGCCAGGCTGGCCGGACGCCGTCAATCGCGTGCAAGTTTGCGCTAATCGATATGGCGGTTGGATATTTTTGCGTTCACGCGACAGTTGCAGGGTAAGCCACGTTGCCGAGGGACTGGCGCCGACATGCGGATTGACCCATTCATCACCGCATGGTTATAATTAGATTCATAGCCAAGCAGTGATGAGTGCCGCATGCAAGATGACGTCAATGAACTGTTCAGGACAATGGCGGACCCGACCCGCAGGGCCATCTTCGAGCGCCTGTGCCGGGATGGCGAACTGACCGTGGGCGCGCTGACGGCGCAGTCCGGGGTCTCGCAGCCGGCCGTCTCCAAGCACCTGAAGCAGTTGAAAGAAGCGGGCCTGGTGCGCGACCGGCACGCGGGACGGCAGACGCACTTCACGGCGCAGCCGCAGGCACTGGCTCCCATGCTGGACTGGACTTCCCGGATGAGCGCTTTCTGGGAAAGCCGGTTCGACTCCCTCGACGACCTGTTGAAAAGGATAGGCCAATGAACAACGCTACGCTTGAACCCCGCACCGTCACCGTCGAACGCGATTTTGCCCATCCGCCCGAGAAGATCTGGCGCGCGCTCACCGAGCCGCACCTGATCGAAGCGTGGCTGATGAAAAGCGATTTCGCACCGCTGCCGGCCCATCGCTTTACCTTCAGCGCCGACTGGGGCTCGGTCGCGTGCCAGGTCCTGGTGATCGAACCGAACAGCTCCCTGTCGTACACCTGGTCCGCCATGGGGCTCGACAGCGTGGTAACCTGGACGCTCTCGCCCAGCGCGGCCGGCACGCGCCTGCGGATGGCGCAGACGGGTTTCGGCCCGGAGCAGGAGCAGGCCTACCGTGGTGCGCAATATGGCTGGGCGACGTTCATGGCGCAACTGGACAAGGTGCTGTCGAGGCAGGATTGATCGCCTGGCGGCTGGCAACGCTGACCGGCGACGGCGTGAAATTGAACATATCGCCGCTCAGCGCAACTGCTCCAGCAAGAACGTGTACGTCAGCGCCCACATCTGCGCCTGCTGGTCGTTGTTCGCCGCGCCCGCGTGCCCGCCTTCCGTGTTTTCCCAATACAGCACGGCATGCCCCTGCGCCTCCATCAGCGCCACCATCTTGCGCGCGTGCCCCGGATGGACCCGGTCGTCCCTGGTCGAGGTGGTCAAGAGCATGCGCGGATAGCGCTTGTCGCCGAACACATTGTGATACGGCGAATAGCGCTGGATGTATTCCCACTCGCCGGCCACCTCCGGGTCGCCATACTCGCCCATCCACGAGGCCCCGGCCAGCAGCTTGTGATAGCGCCGCATGTCGAGCAGCGGCACCTGGCACACGACCGCGTTGAACAGGTCCGGCCGCTGCGTCATCGCGGCCCCGACCAGCAGGCCGCCATTGCTGCCGCCCATGATCCCCAGGTGACGCGGACTGCTCACCTTGCGCTCGATCAGGTCTTGCGCCACCGCCAGAAAATCATCGAACGCGCGCTGGCGCTGGTCCTTCAGCGCCGCCTGGTGCCAGCGCGGCCCGAATTCGCCGCCACCGCGAATATTGGCCAGCACGTACACGCCGCCTTTGGCCAGCCAGGCTTGCCCGGTCACGCCGCTGTAAAACGGCTTCATCGCGATCTCGAAGCCGCCATACCCGTACAAGACGGTCGGATTCAAGCCGTCCATCCGTGCCTTGCGGTCCATGACGACAAAATACGGCACCCGCGTGCCATCTTTCGACAGCGCCTCGAACTGCTTGACGAGGTAGGGACTGGCGTCAAAAAACACCGGCATCGACTTGAGCGGCTGGCGCCGGTCGCTGCCGGCCTTGCACAGGTACAGGCTGGTGGGCGTGAGGAAGTCGGTCACGGTCAGGAGGTACTGGTCCGAACGGCTCGCATCGAGCGCGCTCACGCCCAGGGCGCCGAAGGCCGGCGCATTCACCTCGCGCCGCTGCCACTGGCCGTGTACATGGCGCAGTTCGACGATGCGGTTCTTGACGTTATCGAGTTCGGTCAGGAGCAGCGCGCTGGCCGTCATCGCAACGCCATCGAGCGAACTGGTCGCGCTTGGGGCAAACAGCACCGCAAAGTCGCGTTCGCCGTTCATGAAACGGGCAAAGTCGGTGGCCACCAGCGTCCCTTGCGGATAGGTGTACCCGCCCACTTCCCAGTCCGAGCGCAGCTCGATCACCAGCTGGTCGCGCACGGTGTAGGCGTTGGCGTCGTCGGGTTTGTCCACGCGCACCAGGCCCGCATCACGCCTCAAAAACAGCTCGCTGCTGTAAAAACCACGCTGGCGCTCGACGAATTCGTGTTCGAAACCGGGCGTGAAGTCTTTGTACGCCGACACGCTCAGGTCATCGGGGCGCGCTTCGAACAGGGTGCTGGCCTGGTCCAGCGCGCTGCCGCGCCGCCATTCCTTGACGATGCGCGGATAGCCCGACGTGGTCATGCTGCCCGCGCCGAAGTCGGTAGCCACGGCCAGCCGGTCGATGTCGAGCCAGCGCGCGCTGCACTTGGACTCGGGCAGCGCAAAGCCGCCGGCCACGAAGGCTTTGCCGGCCAGGTCGAATTCGCGCACCACGTGGGCGTCGCCGCCGCCGCGCGAGAGGAACACCAGGCAGCGGGTGCCGGCCGGCGGCAGCGAGGAGGCCCCGGCCCAGACCCAGTTTTCGCGTTCGGCGATGGCCAGCTGGTCGAGGTCGAGCACCGTTTCCCACGCCGGCGCCGCGTCGCGGTAGCGCTCGAGCGTGGTGCGGCGCCACACGCCGCGCACGTGGACGGCGTCGCGCCAGAAGTTGTATACCAGTCCGCCGTGCTCGCTGATGTAGGCAATCCTGGCCTTGTCGTTGAGGATGGTCGCGAGGCGCTCGCGCAAGGCCGCAAAGCCGCTGTGGCCTTCGAGTTCTTGCTCGCACGCGGCGTTGCGCGCGCGCACCCAGTCCAGCGCCGCGCCGGAGCTGACGTCTTCCAGCCACAGGTGGGGATCGTCGGCGTCAACACTGCGCGCCCTTGTGTTTGTTTCCGATATCATTTCACCTATTAAATGCCGCATTCCTGCTCCTGTATTGTCTCTGTATTGACGTTCTGCCATGGCGCGGACGCGACAGTAAAATTTATCAATTGCATGTTCTCTTGCCTCAAAGTACCCTTGAGGTAATGAAGCGCGCGTGCGGCGGGGCCGCGCGCGCCTTCGGTTTCATGAATAGTATGCTGCCTGCCGGGCAGTTTCCAGGTACCAGCGAGCGAAAACAACGGGGTTGGACAATGACGCAAGCGATCAAGCGCAGCATGACAGGCACCGTCGGTAGCCGTCCTGTTTCGCGCCTGGTGTGGTGGGGCGTGGGCGTGTCGCTGTCGCTGCTGGTCGCGGCGCTGCTGCACATGGGTGCGACCAGCACGGTCGATGTCGATGCGCGCCAGCGTTTCGACGCGCTCGCGCGCGGCGCGCAATCGAGCCTGTCGACCCGCATCAAGTCGTACTCGGACCTCGCGCGCGGCATGTCGGCCCTGTTCCAGAGCACCGACGCCCCCAACCGCCTGCATTTTCACCGCTACGTGCAGGCACTTGGCATGCGCACGCATTATCCGGCCATCGAAAGCATCAGCTTTGCGCGTTACGTGACGCCGTCCGGGCGCGACGAGCTGGTCGCCTCGGTGCGCGCCGACCGCAGCGTCGACCCCGGCGGCTACCCCGACTTCGGCATCCGTCCGGCGGGCGAGCGCGCCGGCTATACGGTGTTGACCTTTATCGAGCCGCAAGCGGCGCGCGCCAGCGGCCGCATGGGCCTGGACATCGGCGCCAATCCGGTCGCCGCCGCCCACCTCGAGCAGTCGCGCGACAGCGGCAAGATCAGCGCCTCCGGCATGCCGATCGTGGTCAACGAACCGCGTCCGCACGTGGCGCTGGGCATGCGCATGCCGGTCTATCGCAGCGGCGCGCTGCTCTATAGCGTGGAGGCGCGCCGCGCGGCCTACATCGGCAGCGTGGGCGTGGGGTTCTCGGTGCCGGCGCTGGTCGGCAGCGCGCTCGAAGAAATGCCGCAGCGGCGCCTGCGCCTTGCCTTGTACGCCGACGGCGGCCTTGACCCCGAGCGCCGTACCCTGGCCCTGCGCGCCCAGGACCGGCAACTGTACAACGACCATGATCCGGTCGCCGTCGGCGACAGCGCCGGCGACTGGTTCGACACCGTGCTCCCGGTCGATTACAACGGCAGCCTGTGGAAGGCCCATTTCCGCATCGCCCGCGCGGACCTGTACAGCGACTTCGACCTGATCCTGCCGCCGCTCACCTTCGCGGTCGGTTTTCTGGTGACGATGCTGGCCTACGCCTACTTCTTTACCCTGTACCGCTCGCGCCGCACCGCCATCGAACAGCGCGTGCTGCTCGATTCGGTCTTGAACAGCATCGACGCGCATGTGTACATGAAGGACCGCGAGCGCCGCTACATCTATGTCAACGCGCGCACCGCCGAAGCGATGGGCCAGCCGGCCGAAGCGATCATCGGCAAGCTCGATAGCGAAGTGATGGCGGCGGAACTGGCCGATGTCGACTGGAACCAGGATCGCCAGATTTTTGTCGACGGCGCGCGTCACGCCGGCCAGGTCGAATTCACCCGGCTTGACGGCGAGGTGCGCCAGCTCTGGACCGTCAAGGTACCGGTGCTGCTCGATGGCGAAGTGAGCGCCGTGATCGGCCTGTCGACCGACGTGACCGAACTGCACAAGCTCAAGGCGCAGGCCGACGCCGCCAACCAGGCCAAGAGCAACTTCCTGTCCAACATGAGCCACGAGATCCGTACGCCGATGAACAGCATCATCGGCATGTCGCACCTGGCGCTCAAAACGGTGGCCAATCCGAAGCAGCGCGACTACCTGGAAAAGATCCATCATTCGAGCCAGCACCTGCTCGGCATCATCAACGACATTCTCGATTTTTCCAAGATCGAAGCCGGCAAGCTGGAACTGGAAGTGCTCGACTTCGGCCTGGGCGCGCTGATGCAGAACATCGCCAACCAGCTCGGCGACGCGGCCGCCACCAAGCACTTGGCGCTCGAATTCGAGATCGACCCGGCGCTGGCGCAGCAATTGCGGGGCGACCCCCTGCGGCTGGAACAGGTGCTGCTCAACTTCACCTCGAACGCGATCAAGTTTTCGGAAAACGGCCGCATTCGCGTGCGCGCGGTGGCCGGCAACGAAGGCGGGAGCGAGAACGAAAACCAGAGCGACCTGCTGGTGCGCTTCGAGGTCGAAGACGCTGGCATCGGCATGAGCGAAGCCGAAATTGCCGACCTGTTCAAGTCCTTCCACCAGGCCGACCCCTCGACCACGCGCAAGTACGGCGGCACGGGCCTGGGACTGGTGATCAGCAAGCAGTTGGCAGAGCTGATGGGCGGCAGCGTCGGTGTCGATTCGCTTCCCGGCCGCGGCAGCCGCTTCTGGTTCACCGCGCGCCTGGGCAAGGCGCTCAACTTCCTGCCGGGCGGCGGCGCCGCGGTCGATCCGGCGGTGCTCGAGCAGCTGCGCGGCGCCTATATCTTGCTGGTCGAAGACAATATCTTCAGCCAGCAGGTGGGCCAGGAACTGCTCGAAGAAGCCGGGTCCACGGTGGTGGTGGCCAACAACGGCAAGGAGGCGATCGACCTGATGCTCAAGGAGCGCTTCGACTGCGTGCTGATGGACGTGCAGATGCCGGTGATGGACGGCTTTGAAGCGACCCGCATGATCCGCTCCGACGCGCGCCTGCGCGACGCGCTGGTGATCGCCATGACCGCCAACGCCGGCCGCGACGACCAGTCGCGCTGCCTGGAAGCGGGCATGAACGAATTTGTGACCAAGCCGATTTCGCCCAAGCTGCTGTTCGAGGTGATCGCCAAATGGCTGGCCACGCGCCCGGCGCGCAACGGACGGCGGCGCATGGCGGAGCCGGCCGACCAGGCGCCGACGCGCATGTCGGCCGCGCCGGTTGTATCGATCGACGCCGGCATGCTCGATATGGGCGTGCTGTCGCTCACCTTCGGGGCCAATCCGGTCAAGATGCGCAAATACGCCTTTATGTTCCTCGACTCGGCGCGCGACGGCCTGGCCGACGTCAGCGAAGCGCTCGACCGCGCCGACGTCGAGCGCCTGTCCGACCTGGGGCACCGCATGAAAGCGTCGGCCAAGGCGGTCGGCGCGATGCGTTTTGCGGGGATGTGCCAGGACCTCGAACGCCTGCGCGAGGGCGGCACGATCGAGCAGGCGCGCACGCTGGTGGCGGGCATGTACGCGCTGCTCGAGCAGTTGAACGAGCACATCGCGCATGAACTGACCGAATCAGCAAGTTGAGCCCGCTTTGAAGCGTTGACGGCGCGTATCGCACTACCGCGCCCGGCCCAAAGCTAGTATGCTGTGCGCCATGTCTTCCTCTGTCACGCCCGGCCTCCTTATCCTTCACGGAAACCAGATGGAGCAACTGCGTGCCGCGCTTTTCGCCTGGCTGCGCAAGCACCCGCTCGACCCGCTCGAAACCGAAATCATCCTGGTGCAATCGAACGGCGTGGCCGAGTGGCTGAAAATCGCCCTGGCCGAAGAAATGGGCGTGTGCGCGGCCACCCGCGTGGCGCTGCCGGCGCGTTTTTTGTGGGAAGCCTACCGTGGCATGCTCGGTCGCGAACGGGTCCCGACCCGCTCCCCGTACGACAAAGGCCCGCTCACCTGGCGCCTGATGCGCCTCTTGCCGCGCTTGCTGGGCGACGACGCCTTCGCTCCGCTGCGCCATTTTCTGGGCGACGGCGACCCTGAACGGCGCCTGCAACTGGCCGAACGCCTGGCCGACCTGTACGACCAGTACCAGGTGTACCGCGCCGACTGGCTCGACGACTGGACTGCGGGGCGCGACCGCCTGCGCGGCGCGCGCGGCGACCTGGTACCCCTCACGCTGGACCAGCGCTGGCAAGGCTGCCTGTGGCGCGCCGTCAACGACAGCCTGCCGCCCCAGTTGCGCGACTCGGGCCGCGCCACCATCCACCAGCAATTCGTGCGCGCGGCCGACAGTGGCGAAGCCCCGGCCGGGCGCCTGCCGCGCCGCGTGGTGCTGTTCGGGATGTCGGCGCTGCCGTACCAGACCTTGCAGGCCATCGCCTCGCTTTCGCACCACACCCAGGTGCTGCTGGCCGTGCCCAATCCCTGCCAGTTTTATTGGGGCGACATCATCGAAGGGCGCGAACTGCTGAAGGCCGCCCACAAGCGCCAGCGCCAGCGCGGCGGCATCGATCTATCCGCCGTGCCGCTCGAAGAACTGCATGCGCACAGCCATCCGCTGCTGGCCAGCTGGGGCAGGCAAGGGCGCGACTTCATCCGCATGCTCGACGAATTCGACACCGAATCGGGCGAGCGCGCCGACAAGCTGCGCATCGACCTGTTCAGCGAAGGCGAGGGCGACACCTTGCTGGCGCAGGTGCAGGCGGCCGTGCGCGACATGCTGCCGCTGCGCGAGCACCCGTGCGCCAGGGGACAGGCGCAGCCCGACTGCGCGCCGCGCGACGACTCGATCGAATTTCACGTCGCCCACAGCGTCCAGCGCGAAGTCGAGGTCCTGCACGACCAGCTGCTGTCGTGGTTCGGCGCGCCCGGCGCCCGGCTGCGCCCGCGCGACGTGGTGGTCATGGTGCCCGACATCGACACTTTTTCGGCCGCCATCCACGCCGTCTTCGACCAGCACAAACGCAGCGACCCGCGTTTCATCCCGTTCGAAATCGGCGACGTCAAGGACCGTAGCGTCAACCCGTTGCTGGTCGCGCTCGAATGGCTGCTGCGACTGCCGCAGCAGCGCTGCCGCCAGAGCGAAGTGCGCGACCTGCTCGACGTGCCGGCGCTGGCCGCGCGCTTCGGCCTGTCCGAAGACGAACTGCCGATCCTGGGCAACTGGATCGAAGGCGCCAGCGTGCGCTGGGGCCTGGACCAGCAGCACCGCGACGGCCTCGGCCTCGGTTCGGCCGGCGAGCAGAATGCCTGGATCTTCGGGGTGCGCCGCATGCTGCTCGGTTACGCCAGCGGCGCCGGCGGCAGCTTCCGGCAGATCGAGCCGTACGCCGAAGTCGGTGGGCTCGACGCCGCGCTGGCCGGCTCGCTGGCGCAGCTGATCGAAACCCTGCTGGCCTGGCGCGCCACGCTGGCCGGGTCGTACGCGCCGGCGCAGTGGGGCGAACAGGCGCGCGCGCTGCTGGCGGCGTTTTTCGCCGCGTCCGAAGAAGGCGACCGCCTCACCTTGGTGCAACTGCAGGACGCCCTGCAAAGTTGGCTGGAAACCTGCGAGAACGCCGGCTTCGATGAAGCGGTGCCGCTGGCGGTGCTGCGCGAAGCGTGGCTCGGCGCCCTGGACGAACCGACCCTGAACCACCAGTTCGTCTCCGGCGGCGTGACCTTCTGCACCCTGATGCCGATGCGCGCCGTGCCGTTCCGGGTGGTCTGCCTGCTCGGCATGAACGATGGCGATTTTCCGCGCCGCGCGCGCCAGGCCGATTTCGACTTGCTGGCGCTGTCCGGCATGGCGCGCCCGGGCGACCGTTCGCGCCGCGACGACGACCGTTACCTGATGCTCGAAGCGGTGCTGGCCGCGCGCGACAAACTGTATGTCAGCTGGGTCGGGCGCAATGTGCGCGACAACAGCGAGCAGCCGGCGTCGGTGCTGGTGTCGCAACTGCGCGATTACCTGGCCGAGGGCTGGGACCTGGACCTGGCCGCCATGACCACCGAACACGCGCTGCAGCCCTTCAGCCGGCGCTATTTCGAGCAGGGCGGCATGCTGACCTACGCGGCCGAATGGCGCGCCGCGCACGGCGCCGCCGGCTCCGACGGCGCCCTGGACGACGCGGTCCTGCCGCCGTTCGAACTCGAATCCGAATACCGCCTCAAGCTGGGCGAACTGACGAATTTCCTGCGCCAGCCGGCGCGCTACTTTTTCCGGCGCCGCCTGGGCGTGGCCTTTGGCGACGCCCAGGCCGTGGGCGAGGACGAAGAACCGTTCTCGCTCGACGCGCTGGAACGCTACTTTTTAGAGGACAGCCTGCTCGACGACGCCGCCGCGCCGGAGGAGCTGCACGAAGTGCGCGACAGCCTGAGCGCGCGCGCCGAACGCCTCAAGCGCGAAGGCGTGCTGCCGATTGGCCTGGTCGGCAAGCAGTGGCAGGAACAACTGGTCGAGGGCCTGGTGCCGGTGCGTACCGCCTGGCTGACCCTGGGCGCGCGCTTCGGCCAGATCGCGCCCAAGCTGGCGGTGAGCCTGGACTTTGGCGGCGTACACCTCGACGATTGGGTCGACAGATTGCGCAGCAACGCGGCCGAAACGGCGTGGCTGCTGCAAATCTCGTCCAAGGTGCTCGATAAAAAAGGCGCGCCGCGCGGCGACAAGCTGATCGCCCCGTGGCTGCGCCAGCTGGCGGCGGCGGCTGTGGGCCAGCCGGTCACCGGCTACCTGGTGGCGCGCGACGCCATCGTCATGCTGGCGCCGCTCGATCGCGACGAATCGCATGCCCAGCTGGCCGACCTGGTGGCCCTGTGGCGCCGCAACATGGATCAACCGTTGCCGGTGGCCTGCAAGACGGCGCTCGCGCTGCTCCAGCAGGGCGAACCGCGCAGCACCTACGACGGTGGCTTTGAACTGTCCGGCGAAGTGCTGGACCAGTGCCTGGCGCGCCTGTGGCCCGACTATGCGGCCTTGAGCGCCAGCGGCGAATTCCCGGCGGTGGCCGAAGCGCTGTACGGGCCATTGGCGCGCTGGCTCGGCCAGCACATCGAAATCGCTCCCATGGACCGGGACGCGCCATGAGCCAGCTGCTCGACGCCCTCGATTTTCCATTGTTCGGCACGCGCCTCATCGAAGCGTCCGCCGGCACCGGAAAAACCTGGACCATCGCCGCCCTGTACCTGCGCCTGGTGCTCGGCCACGGCGGCGAGAACGGCTTTGCGCGCGCGCTGCTGCCATCCGAAATACTGGTGATGACGTTCACCCGCGCCGCCACGCGCGAGCTGTCGAACCGGGTGCGCGAGCGCCTGGTGGAAGCCGCAGGATTTTTCCGGGGCGAGCTCGATCTGGATGACCCTTACCTGAACGACCTGGCCGACGCCTGCGGCAGCGAGGGCGAACGGATGGTCGCCGCGCACCGCCTGATGCTGGCCGCCGACACCATGGACGAAGCGGCCATCTTCACCATCGACGCCTGGTGCCAGCGCATGCTGCGCGAGCACGCATTCGACAGCGGCAGCCTGTTCGACGAAGAACTGGTCAGCGACGAACACGCGCTGTTCGAAGACGCGGCGCACGACTACTGGCGCCAGAACGTCTACCCGCTCGACAGCAGTGCGCTGGGCGCGCTGCTGGCCTGCTGGCCCGATGTGCGGGCCCTGAAGAACACCGTGCGCGAACTGGTGCGCCGGGTTGCCGTGCTGGGCGATCCACCCGACGAATCGCTGGAAGAAGCCATCGACCGGGTCGAGCGCACCCAGGCGGCCGAACTGGCCAGGCTCAAAGCCGGTTGGGCCGAACGCGCCGACGCCATGGAACAGTGGATCGCCGGGCAGCGCGAGATCGCCCCCAAGTGCTTCAACGGCAACAAGCTGCGCGCCGATTCGCTGCTCAAGTGGTTCGAGGCGCTGCGCACCTGGGCGCGCGCGCCCGCCATGCTGATGCCCACCCTGAGCGACACGGCCTGGCACCGCTTGACGCCGGACGGCATCACCGACGCCTTCAGCAAGGGCTTTAGCGCCAACATCCCGCCATGTTTCGAAGCCACCACCGACCTGTGGGAAGCGCTCAAAGCCATCGACCCGCTGGCGCACGCGCTGTACCGCCACGCCGCCTTTCATATTGCGCGGCGCATGATGGAACTGAAGCGCCGCAAGCGCCAGTTCGGTTTTGCCGACATGCTCGATCGCCTGAAAAGCGCACTCGAAGGCGTCAACGGCGAGGCCCTGCGCCAGCGCATCGTGGACCAGTTCCCGGTGGCGATGGTCGACGAATTCCAGGATACCTCGCCCGACCAGTACGCGATCTTCAACCTGCTGTACCGGGTGGCGGACAACGACCCCGCGCGCGGCCTGTTCCTGATCGGGGACCCGAAGCAGTCGATCTACGGCTTTCGCGGCGCCGACATCCACAGCTACCTGGACGCGCGCAGCGCCACCGAAGGGCGCCACTACCAGCTCGGCACCAACTACCGCTCGACGGCGGCGCTGGTGGAGGCGGTCAACCAGCTGTTCTTGCACGCCGAAGGGCGCGACGGCGATCCCGGTTTTGCCGGCGGCGCTTTTCGCTTCCGCAAAGGCGGCGTCAATCCGCTGCCGTTCGACGCGGTGGCCGCCAAAGGCCGCGACCAGCAACTGGTGGGCGTCGATGGCCCGTACCAGGCGCTGGCCATCTGCAGCACCGACCGCGACGACCTGAAAGCGGACGATTACCGCGAATTTTTCGCCCATCACAGCGCCGAGCATATCGTCGGCCTGCTGAACGATCCGCACGCCGGCTTTAGCGAAAACGGCGTCTTCACGCGCCTGGTGCCGGCCGATATCGCCATCCTGGTGCGCGACCGGCGCGAGGCGACCGCGATCCGGCGCGCGCTGGCGCAGCGCAAGATCCCGAGCGTGTACCTGTCGGACAAGGACTCCGTGATCGAAAGCGAAGAAGCGGCCGACGTGCTGCGCTGGCTGCAGGCGGTGGCCAATCCGCTCGACGGGGCGCTGGCGCGCGCGGCGTTCGCCACCCGCACCTCGGGCCTCTCCTTGGCCGAACTGGCCCGCCTGTCGTCGGACGAACTGGCCTGGGAAGTGCGGGTCGAGCAGTTGAAGGGTTTGCACATCGTGTGGCAGCGCCAGGGCGTGCTGGCCATGCTGCGCCGCTTCATCCACGACATGCGCCTGCCCGCCGCGCTGTTGCGGCAGGCCGGCGGCGAGCGGCGCCTGACCAATCTGCTGCACCTGGCCGAACTGCTGCAAAGCGCCAGCAGCCAGCTCGAAGGCGAGCAGGCGTTGATCCGCTGGTTCGCCGAGCAACTGGCCGGCGTGGGCGAGGGCGGCGACGAACGCGTGCTGCGCCTCGAGAGCGACGCGGAGCTGGTCAAGGTGGTCACGGTGCACAAGTCCAAGGGGCTCGAATACCCGCTGGTGTACCTGCCGTTCGCGGTAACGGCGCGCACCACCGACCGGCGCAACCGCAGCTTTTTCGAGTTTGTCGGGGTTGATGGCGTGCGCCGCATCGACCTGGCATTGTCGGACGAAGCGATGAACGCGGTGGACCGCGCCCGCATCGAAGAAGACCTGCGCCTGTTGTACGTGGCGCTGACGCGCGCGCGTCACTTCTTGTGGCTGGGCGTGGCCGCGGTCACTGCGCGCAAGGCGGGCGAGAACAAGCTGCACGAATCGGCGCTCGGTTACCTGCTCACGGGCGGCACGCCGATCGGCGCGGCCGAGATTGCCCCGCACTGGGAAAAGCTGCGCGGCGGCTCGCAAGCGATCGACCTGCGGGCGCTCGACACGCCGCAGCACATCACCATGCTGGCGCGCGACGAGGCCCGGCCGGAGCTGGTGAACGCCGCCGCGTTTGGCGGCAATTTCGAGCGCAACTGGGCGGTCGGCTCGTTCACATCGCTGACGCGCCAGACCAACGCGGCGCCGATGCGCGCGCAGGAACAGACCTTGTTCGACGAAGAACAGCAACAACAGGCGCCGCGCACCGACGACGCGCCGTGGCACCGCTTCCCGCGCGGTTCCGTGCCCGGCAATTTTTTGCACGAACAGCTTGAATGGATGGGGCAGGAAGGCTTTGCCATCGCCGACGACGAACAGTTCGGCGCGCGCCTCGGCCAGCGCTGCGAGCGCGCCGGCTGGGGCCATCGCCAGGAAGACGCCGTCGCCTGGCTGCACGCGGTGGCGACCACGCCGCTGCCGCAGCTTGGCGCGCCGCTGGCGGCGATCGATCGCGTGATCCCGGAAATGGAATTCTGGTTCCCCAGCGAGCACTTGAACAGCGCCGCGCTGGACCGGCTATGCACGGCCAACCTGCTCGGCAAAACCCCGCGTCCCTCGCTGCCGGAACGCTACCTGCACGGCATGCTCAAGGGTTTTGCCGACCTGGTGTTCGAGCACGAAGGCCGCTACTGGGTGATCGATTACAAATCGAACGCGCTCGGCCCAAACGACGCCGCCTACGGCAAGGCGGCGATGGCGGTGGGGATGGCGGCGCACCGCTACGATATCCAGGGCGCCATCTACATGCTGGCCCTGCACCGCCTGCTCAAGAGCCGCCTGGGCGACGCCTACGAGCCGGCGCGCCAGCTCGGTGGCGCGATTTTCCTGTTCCTGCGCGGGATCGCCAACGCCAGCACGCGCGGCTGCTACCTGCTGGAGCCGGATGTGCGGCTGCTCGACAGCCTGGACGCGCTGCTTGGCCCGTCGACGCGGGGTGAGGCATGAAACCGGCGCTCACGCTCGACACGCTGTGGACGCAGGTCGCCACCTTGACCGAAGACGGCCAGTTGCGGCGCCTGTCCGGCACCTTTGCGCGCTTTGTCGGCTCGCTCGGCAGCGCCACGCCGGCGCTGATGCTCGCTTGCGTGCTGCTGTCCGAGCTGGAAGGGCGCGGCCACAGCTGCCTGATGCTCGACCAGCTGGCGCTCGACCCGGCCACCTTGATGGCCTGGGACAAGGAGCAGTGGGATGCGCTGGCCAGGTCGGCCGGGGCGCTGCCGAAAAACCGCAAGGGCTGGATCGATCAGTTGGCGGCGTCAAGCCAGGTGTGGCGGGTTGGCGACCTCGATTTCGACCAACCGCTGGTGCTCGACGGCGAGCGCCTGTACCTGCGCCGCTACTGGCGCGACGAAACCCTGGTCGCGCACACGATCCGCGCGCGCGCCGGGCAGGTGCGCGAGGTCGATGCGCCGGCAGTGCGCATCTGGCTCGACGTGCTGTTTGCGTCCGAGCGCCGCATCAAGGGACCGGACTGGCAAAAGCTCGCCTGCGCGATCGCGCTGCGCGGCTCGATCGCCATCATCACCGGCGGTCCAGGCACCGGCAAGACCTACACGGTGGCGCGCCTGCTTGCGCTGCTGTTCGCGGTGGCGCCGGACGCCGGGCGCCAGCGCATCGCCCTGGCCGCGCCGACCGGCAAGGCGGCGGCGCGCCTGAAGCAATCGATCGACAAGGCGCTGACCGAACTGGCCGACAAGGTCGGCACCACCTTGCCGCTGCGCGACCTGACGGCCCGCATGGGAGCGGCGCGCACCTTGCATAGTCTACTGGGCGCGCGTCCCGACACCCGCACCTTCGCGCACAACAAGGGTAATCCGCTCGATATCGACGTGCTCATTGTCGACGAAGCGTCGATGGTACACCTGGAGATGATGGCGTCCCTGCTCGACGCGCTGCCTGCGGGTGCGATCCTGATCCTGCTGGGCGACAAAGACCAGCTGGCGTCGGTGGAAGCGGGCGCGGTGCTGGGCGACTTGTGCCGCGACGCCCAGGCTGGCGGCTATTCGGCGGCCACGATGGCGTATGCGCTGGCGGCCAGCGGCGAGACCATTCCGGCCGAATATGGCGGCGCCGGTGGAGCGCTGGCGCAGCAGACCGTCATGTTGCGCAGCAGCCGCCGCTTCAGTGGCCCGATCGGACAACTGGCGCTGGCGGTGAACGCGGGCGATGTCGCGCGTGCCGAGGAAGTGCTGCGCGGTGGCGATGGCACGGTGCGCTGGATCGAGCATGGACACCAGCAGCATGTGGTGCAGCTGGGCTTCGACGGCTATGCGCCTTACCTGTCGTTGATGGGCGAGGGCGATGGCGGCGGCGCGCACGAAACCTGGGTGCGCGCGGTGCTGCACCGTTTTGAAGCGTTCCGCGTGCTGTGCGCGGTGCGCGAGGGCGAGTGGGGCGTGGGCGGCTTGAATGACGCGATCGAACAGCGGCTCGACGGGGCGGGACTGATCCGGCGCCGGGGCGAGTGGTATGTGGGACGGCCGGTGATGATTACGCGCAACGACTACGGCACCGGTGTCTTCAATGGCGATATCGGGCTGACCTTGGGCGATCCGGCGCGTCCGGGATCGCTGCGCGTGTATTTTCTGGAGGGCGACAAGGTGCGCAGCGTGCTGGCGACACGCTTGCGGCATGTGGAGACCGCGTTCGCGATGACGGTGCATAAATCGCAGGGATCGGAATTTGCGCACACGGTGCTGGTGCTGCCGCGCGAGCGCGGGGCGATGATTGCGCGCGAGCTGATTTATACGGGCATTACGCGGGCCAGTGCGCAGTTCACGCTGGTGTCGCCGGGGGCGGCGATTCTGGGCGAGTCGATTGCCCAGAGAACGCAGAGGGCGAGTGGCTTACGGGAGATGATTGCGGGGTGATGGCCACGGTCGTTGGCATCGCCACGCCGTCCTTCCCGGCCTGGGCGGCCCCCTTGGCGGGAACGACGGGGGGTGGCGGGAACGATGGCGGTGTTTACGCCCGGCGGTGGACGTGAATGACCGGCTTGTTCTGCTTTAACTTCACGCGGCTGGCGAAGCGCGCCTTGGCCGGCGGGGTTTTGGCCGCGGCCACAACGCGCGGCTGATGCCGTGCGTGGCTGCGCAAGCTCGTTTTGATCGCCGGCGCACGCGCCGCCGACGCCAATACAATCACCGGCTGGGTGACGCGCTGGCGCGTCCTGGCATGGGCGATCACCGGCGCCGGCGCTTCATCGCCGGCGATAAAACGGCGGATGCTCAGCGCGTCCACGATGCGCGCCGAACTGGCTTTGGCATTGAGCAGCACCAGGGTGGCGTTCCTGCCCGCCGATTTGATCTTCATGATCAGGCAGCGGCCCGCTTCTTCGGTATAGCCGGTTTTCGACAGGCCGATTTCCCAGCCCTTGGCGCCCACCAGGCGGTTGGTGTTGCGGTACTCGACCTCGCGCCCGCTGATATTGATCGTGTCGCTCGACTCGGTCGTGATGCGCGTAATTTCCGAATACGCCGATGCGGCCCTGGCCATCTTGACCAGGTCCGAGGCCGTCGATTTATTGTTCGGCGACAGGCCGGTTGGCTCTTCGATCACGGTCTGGGTCATGCCCAGCGCGGCCACCTTGGCGCGCACGGCCGACTTGAACGCCACCACGCCGCCCGGATAGGTGCGGCCCAGGGCGGCGGCGGCACGGTTGTCGGAACTCATCAGGGCCAGGGTCAGCACGTCCTGGCGGCTGATCACGCCGCCGACCGGCACCCGCGAGGTACTGTGCTTGACGATGTCGACGTCACGCTCGTCGATGGCGATCAGTTCGTTCATGTTTTGTTTGGCGTCGAGCACGACCATGGCGGTCATCAGTTTGGTCAGCGAGGCGATCGACACGACCTGGTTGGGGTTCTTTTCGAGGAGGACCTTGCCGGTGGCATCCTCGATCACCAGCACTGATTGCGAGCCGAAAGGCACGGCCATGGCGGCTGCGGCCGACATCGACATCAGTAGGGTGACAAGCAATTTCTTGATCATGTGGTGGGTCTTTGCAGTAGGGCTGGTCTGGGGCGGCGCTCGGTGTGCGCGGCAGCTGCTGGATGGGTTGATTCTATGCGGCAACTACTATAGGGGCACGATAGCATTAAAGGCGCGGCCATGTCTAGCGTGTGCGCGGCAAAACGAGCTCGAGCGCAAGAAGCGCGTGAATAAACTGACGTAAGTGCCTGAATTATTTCAAGAAAGCAAAGTTTCTTGTATGCTATGCGGGTGGCGAAAATGCTACCGGAAGAGGGTGGAGACGGGTTGTAAAAACCGCTTCCGCGCCGATGGCGGAAGCGGCCAGGCAAGCTTATTTGGCCTGGTAGATTTTGTCGAATTCGCCACCGTCGTCGAAGTGGGTTTTCTGCGCTCTTTTCCATCCGCCGAAGACCTCGTCGACCGTGAACAGCGAGATCGGCTTGTAGTTGGCGGCAAACTTCTTGGCCACCGCTTCCGAGCGCGGACGCAGGAAGTGCTTCGCGCCGATCGTCTGACCCGCTTCCGAATACAAGAAGTTCAGGTAGGCCGTGGCCTGCTTGCGCAAGCCGCGCTTGTCGACCACCTTGTCCACCACGGCCACCGGCGACTCGGCCAGGATCGACAGAGGCGGATAGACGACCTCGAAATTGTCGCCGAATTCGGTGCGCACCATCTGCACTTCGCTCTCGAACGTCACCAGGGCGTCGCCGATGTCGCGCTGGGTGAAGGTGGTGGTGGCCGCGCGCCCGCCGCCGTCGAGCACCGGCACGTTCTTGAAGATGCGCGTGACCAGCTCGCGCGCCTGGGCCTCGGTGCCGCCTTTCTTGATCGTGGCGCCCCAGGCGGCCAGGTAGGTATTGCGACCGTTGCCGGCCGTTTTCGGGTTCGGGATGACCACTTTCACGCCCGGCTTGGCCAGGTCGTCCCAGTTCTTGATCTGTTTAGGGTTGCCTTTACGCACCAAAAAAATCATCGTGGAATAAAACGGCGCCGCATTGTGGGGAAATTTCTTGGCCCAGTCGGGCGAGACCACGCCGCGCTCGGCCAGCATGTCGATGTCGTTGGCCTGGTTCATCGTCACCACCGACGCTTCGAGCCCGTCCGCGACCGAGCGCGCCTGCTTGCTCGAGCCCCCGTGCGACATGTTGATGCTGACCGTCTCGCCGCTGGTCTTTTTGTAGTCGGCAATGAAGGCTGGATTGATTTCCTTGTACAGCTCGCGGGCCACGTCGTAGGACACGTTGAGCAACTGGGCGTCGGCGGCGCTGGCGCCGAGCGGCAGGATGGCCAGGCCGGCGGCCAGCGCCAGCAGCGCGCGGCGAGTACGCAAATTGCATGTTGTTTTCATGGTGTTCTCTTGGGCTTTCTATTGTAGGAACTGAGACGCATGGTCTAAAATCCGCAGCCAAAACGGAAGGATTGTTTTGTCATATGCTTAGACGGCCCGGTACGGGTAGCGTCGCATAAGCTTCCTTGATTTTCTTCGTTGGGCTCGGCCACGGGTCGGGGTAGGCTGACTGGATTGGGCAGATTCGCAACAGCTCAACCAGCCTGTTCTTGGTATAGTTGGTGGGTTGCGCTTGAGTCTTGGCAACAATTATTTCTTATTGTTATGGGTTCACATGGGTATTGAGATTCGCACAGCAGTGCCTGACGACGCGTTCGCCGCGTGTGATGTGTTGCGCCGCTCGATATCCGAGTGCTGCGTGGCCGATCATCGCAACGACCCCGACTTGCTCAAGGCCTGGCTGGGCAACAAGACGCCGCAGAATGTGGCGAGCTGGTTCGTGTCGCCAGCCAACCACGTTCTCATCGCCGAGCGCGACGGGGTGGTGGTGGGCGTGGCCCTGCTGACCCAGGCCGGCAAGCTGTCGCTGTGCTATGTGTTGCCCGAAGCGCTGTATGGCGGCGTCGGCAAGGCCCTGTTGCAGGGTGTCGAAGCCCAGGCCCGCGCCTGGGGCGTGAGCGTGTTGCGCCTCAATAGCACGCTCACCGCCAGCAAATTTTACGAGCGCAATGGCTACATCCTCGGAGGCAAGGAAATGAGCTGTTACGGGCTGGAATGCGACTTCTTCTGGAAGAAGCTGAACGCGACCGATGCCTGCGACCCGGCTCCGAAAAAGCGTTTTTGTCACTGCAGCGGTCAATAACGCGCGTGTACCCTGTGCGCGGGGCAAGCTTGCGCTATAGTGTGCGCCTTGTTTACTGAGTATTCGTCATGGCCACGCGCAGAGATTTTCTACATCAAGGTTTATGCCTGTCCACCATGGGCATGATTTCCGTTCCGCTGATTGGCTGCGGCAGCGCCAGCGCGGCGCCGTCGGCGTTGGACAAGCCCAAGCGGCCGCTCCAGGCCGCCAAAACGGGCAAGCCCGTCCCTGTGGCCCGGGCTGCGCCACCTAGCGCCCCGGTCGCGCAGACCGAACTGGCGCCTCCTCCCGATATTTTCGACGCGCAAGCACTCGATCTGGATTTCTGGCTCAAGCCACGCGTGCTGACGATGATTCGTCCGCAAAGCGGCGAGAAAACCAAGGTGCTGTACTGGAAGGATGGCCAGGTTATCGATGCCGCCTACCAGGAACTATGTCACCTGATGCGCGACGTCAATGGCAAGGAAACCGCGCCGATCGATCCCAAGCTGTTCGAAACGCTGTGGGGCACCCAGGCTTTCCTCGAACGTTACGGGATCGAGCAACCGCTGGAAATCCTGTCGGGTTTTCGCACTTCCAGATCGAACGAGAAGTTGCGCGAAGCCGGGGTGCCGGCGGCGCGCCAGTCGCTGCATATCGAAGGCAAGGCAGCCGATATCCGCATCGCCAACCTCAATAGCGAGGTGCTCGGCGGCCTGGTGCGCAGTTTCCGCCAGGGCGGTGTCGGGTATTACTACCGTTCCGGACCGCGCGGCGGCTGGATTCATGCCGATACGGGACTGAAACGGACCTGGAAGGGTTAAGTCTGGCGCCGCTATCGAACCGGCTGTATTTATGTCACTATGGATTTTTAATTGCCGAGTGACAATCATGAGAGTTATTCTTGTCGTCGTGGCGTTGAGCGCCGCATGCGGGCTGGCCACGCCGGCCTGGTCGACGGAACAGGCGAAGCAGGAGAAGCCGGCGGCTTCCCGGTCCGTCGCCGACCCGGAAGTCATCAAGCGGGCCGGGGAAGGGGAGCGCGATGCGCGCGTCGCGATTGCCCAAGGCAAGGACCGCTTGCAATACAGTGTGGGTGGCGGACCGCCGCCGCGTCCGGAAGAAGTCGAGCCGATGCGACTGCACGCCGAGATTCCGGTGCAGGTCATGAAAAAGCATGGCATCGAGGCCATCATCCAGTCCAGCGGCTGCGACATGCAGACCGCGCGCTGGCAGGACGCGTACGCCACGGCCTACAACGCGGTGATGGACGCGCATCTGCGCAAACAGCGCGGTCCGGACTACCGCAAGGCAATCGACGCCGACATTGCGGCTGAGCTTCAAAAGGCGCTTGCCGCCCTGGCCAAGCGCTAGCCTGAATGTTGCATAAACCGCCGCCGCAGCGTCACTTTTCCGATGCCGGAGTTTTTCAACTTAAATCGGAATGTCGCGGGCGATAGCGTCCCTACCCAATTGAACGGGACAGTCAATGAAGCG